>NZ_JAXDRQ010000031.1:0-11787 GCF_034090965.1 Absicoccus sp.
GTGAAGTCGTTACTTCACAAGCAACCGGTCATAACTGGAAAGTCAGTGGATGGACATGGAGCGATGATAACACGCAAGCTACGGTAACCGTTACTTGTCAAAATAATACCAGTGAAGTTCGTACCTTGAATGCCGAAATCCGTTCGGATGTTGTCGACGAACCAACTTGTGTGGATGAAGGAAAAACCATGTACACGGCAACGGCAAAAGATCCAGAAACGGGAAAATCCTATGTTACTTTCAAGAATGTAACAACACCAGTCATTCCAGATGGACATGCTTTTGAAGCCGGAACTGGAACATGGAAATGGAACGATGACGATAGCAAAGCGCAATATATCGCAACTTGTCTATTGTGTGATAAAGAAGTGCCTTTCGATGCCACCATTACCCAGACCGTTACCAAAGAACCAACTTGTACCGAAGCTGGAGAAGCCAACTTGAAAGCAACCGCTATTCTGGATGCAGCCGATCCTGAAGATACAACCGTGCAAGATGAAACAACAGGTACCATTAAAGCATTAGGACATGATTGGCAAAAACCAACATTCACCTGGAATGCAGATAAGATCAAAGCAACCGCTACCTTTGTTTGTGCAAGAGATAAGAGTCATACAAAAGTCGTCGATGCAGTGGTTACTTCCAAAGTCACAAAAGAACCAACTGCTTCTACAACGGGTGAAAAAGTGATCATGGCTACAGCAACCTTAGATGGTAAGACTTATACCGACGATCAAACCATCGCATTAGCGAAGAAAACAGTTTCGGCAAAACAAACAAAAGTGAAAACCGATAGCGTGGATACCGGCATCCATGCGTTGACTGGTGTATATGCCAGTGCAGCCGCTGTTTCTGCAGGACTATTCCTAACTGTAAGAAAACGTGAAAAATAGCTATTTCTACTTGTTTTGATCAATAGAACCGATGGTTCCGAACGTATGTTCAAGTCATCGGTTTTTTTCATCATTTCATTTTTGGGGTTTCCAAATTTGTCGACTTTGAAATCCTTCTTTTTTAAAATGAGAATTCAAGCAAGTGATTTCTGTAGGAATCAGCTGCAGCAACCACATAGGCTCAGACAGACTTTGTAAAGTATGAATTGGGATATGACGAAATGCAGCTTCTTTTTTATAAGCATCACTAAATCGCTCTGGTATTTGGATTTGTCCTTCAATCTGAATGGATTTCAATTCGCCAAAGGAAAGATTCGTATCAAAAACGGCAGCAGCTACATGTCTATTTTCACGTAATCCACGAAATTTTAAACCTCCCTCGGTAAAGATCCATAGTGCATCATCATGCCATGTGTATTCCAATGGAGTACAACGAATAAAATCCTTTGCACCGGTAGCTAATGCTAGAATTTTATGCGATGAAAGATACGTATGAATCCATGAATAAAGAACTTCTGGATTCATTTGTTTTTCTGCTTCCTCTTTACGTGTCCAAAATGAAATGGCTTGTTCATATTCTTGATTTGTCATAAAGTTTCCTCTCTTCTCTTGATTAATAATACGACAACAATATATTTTTTATAAGATTTCCCCTGTGTAAGCTTTTACCAAAAAAAGAGTCTACTCCTATAAAGTAGACCCTGGATCATTAGATATGCAATGCGGTTGTATAAGCACCCCAAATAGCGCTCATCAAATTGCCTGGATGCACCGCATCACCAAGCAAGTGGACATGCTCATCTTTGATTTGTTCGTAGAGATCTTGATCCGCTCTATAACCAACCGAAACAATGATCGTATCGGCTGGAATTTCTTGTATGGTTTTGTGAACCCCTTGCAAGCTCATCACCATGGCCCGATCATTGATATTTGGTACATTGAGTGAGGTTGTCTTTACAAAAGCCTTACCGTTTTCATATTTCTTTACGGTCGAATATTTCAAGACATCCACATGATAGAATCGCAACAATTCTTTCAAGCAATTATAATTGGCAGCAGACAGACCTTCGACATTTAGAATTTCTGGCAGAGCTTCCACGATCGTGACTTTTTTATTGCGACGGGCCAGATCATAAGCCAGTTCACATCCAGTCAATCCACCACCGATGATCACAACATTTTGATTCTTGATATTTTGATGAGTCAATGCATCGATCGCATATCGAACGTGTGGTGAATCAAAACCTGGTGTATCTAATTTTCTTTCATGGGCACCGGTAGCTACAAAGACCTCATCATAGTTAGCACGATCTTCGGGTTTAAATTCGGTATGGAACAAAACATGAACGCCTGTATCTTTGATTTGTTTACGATACCATTGGAGCAATTGGCGATCGTCCTCTTTAAATTCAAATGCAGAAGCGGCAATGAACACACCACCCAATTGATCGCTCTTTTCATACAGATCCACCAAATGGCCACGTAAAGCCGCCACGCGAGCGGCTTCCATACCCGCAATACCGCCACCAACCACAGCAACTTTTTTCTTGGTTTCGGCTGGCGTGATATTATAATGATTTTCCATTCCACATCGAGGGTTCAAAGCACAACTGATATCTTTTGTTGCATGGGTCTTTGCATCATATTGGAAAATCCGTGCTAAACATCCAAAATGACACGAAATACATGGGCGAATATCATCTTCTCGACCTTCTTTGAACTTATTGGCACGATCGGCATCCGCCAATAATGGTCTTCCCATTCCCATCATATCGATGCGTCCTTGCGCAATGGCTTGGTCCGCTAGGGCTGGATCATCAAAACGACCACCACAAATGACCGGAATATTTACATGCTTGCGTAATTCCGCAACATCGTCCAGATTCAATGCTTTTGGCATATATACAGGTGGATGTGGCCAATACCATGCATCGTATGTTCCATTATCACAATCCAGCATGTCATATCCAGCTTCTTCCAACATTTTGGCAACCTGGAAGCTTTCTTCATAATCACGACCAAATTCCTCAAATGTTTCACCCGGAACAGCCCCTCGATTAAATCCTTTTGTATAACTCTTTACCGAATAGCGAATCGATACGGGGAAGTCTTCGCCACATTCCTTTTTGATGGCTTTGACGATTTCACATGGGAAGCGCAAACGATTTTCTAAACTACCACCATATTCATCTTGACGATGGTTGTAATTGCGAATCGTAAATTGATCCAATAAATATCCTTCATGTACGGCATGGATTTCAACTCCATCAATGCCAGCATCCTTAGCTGCTTTGGCACCAATCGCAAAACCTTTGATGTATTCTTCGATTTCCGCCTTTGTCATTTCCCGATTGTTTCGTTTTGGATTCCAAACATTCGGAAGCGCGCTCGGAGCGGGATCATCTGGATTTGTGCTGGATCGTCCAGATAGCGCCGAAATCATGATAAATACTTTGGAACCATATTTATGGATCCCGTCCGCAAGATATTTTTGCCTTTTCACATAGCTTTCGGGATCATTCAGAATGGATGCCATCGCATTCTTTGGCAAGGGTACAAGCCCGGTAATGATCAAACCAGTGCCTCCTTTGGCGCGTTCAATGTAATAGTCTGCACCATCTTTTGTGTAGCTACCATCTTTGTTCATCAAACGTGGGGAAAAGACACCCATGGGCAAAAGGGCAATACGATTGGGAACTTCTACCTTTCCGATTTTCACCGGAGAAAAGAGATGTTCATACTTTGACATAAATTTTCCTCCTATTTCGCAGAATTCATTCGGTTAATGCTTTACTATTATAGTACTCATTTATGTAACCGCTGTCAATTATTGAATTTTTACATACGAGATGGTAATAAAACACAAAAAAACGCAGATTTCTCTGCGTAAAAAGACCGATGATCGAAATCATTCCTCGATCTTCTTAAAGGCACTCTTTGGCAGACCACAAACAGGACATACCCAATCGGCTGGAACATCTTCCCATACCGTTCCAGGGCGGACACCATGGTCTGGATCGCCTTTTTCTGGATCATAGACATAGCCGCATGGACATTGCCATTTGGAAAAAGAAGCAGAATTCTTTTCGGTGTTTTGCGTATCTACTTCCGAAAGATCAAGCAAAGATCCTACCAAAGCAGGCACCTTGGCATAGTCGCCTTCTTCTGGATTCCAAGAAGATTTCACTTCATCCGATACCACTTTAAAACCAGCTTCTGTCAACATTTCCCGTAGGACTTTGCAGCCTTCACCGCTCCATCCATAACAGCCAAATACAGCGGCTTTCTTTCCCTTTAATTTTAAGGATTTCAAATAATAAAGAAAACTTGCCATACTTGCCAAGATACCATTTAAAATGGTTGGTGAACCAACCGCGATGGCTTTGGATTTAAATACTTCATAAAGAATATCATCTTTTTCTGTATGATCAACATTAAATACCTTGACGATCGTATCTGGGGAGACACGATGGATTTCTTCCGCAATCGCATGCGCTATTTTTTCTGTACCATGCCATTCTGTCCCATAAACAACCGTCACTTGATTTTCCTGATAAGTATCTGCCCACTTCGCATAGGCTTCCACAATTCGCATGGGATCCTCTCGCCAAATCGCTCCATGACTCGGTGCGATCATATCAACAGGCAAATGCATCGCTGCCAATTCTTTTACCTTTTTTGTGACCATTGGTGAAAATGGTGCCACAATATTGGCATAATAGCGCATGGCTTCTCGCCAAAGAATTTCTTGGTCGGCTTTATCCGCAAACATTTCTTCAACGGCATAATGTTGTCCAAACGCATCCATCGAGAATAAAATGTTGTCGCCAGTTAGATACGTTGCCATGGAATCTGGCCAATGCAAGAAAGTCATTTCAACGAATACTAATTTTTTTCCATTTCCAATTTCTAGACTATCTCCCGTATGGACCACATGGAAATTCCAACCTTGTTTTCCATATTGTCCTTCCAATGATTTTACAGCGTTAGCCGTACAATAGATGGGTGTATCGGGAATCAATTTCATCAAAGCTGGAAGGCTTCCAGAATGATCATTTTCACCATGATTCACCACAATATAATCAATCGCATCCAAATCAACTTCTGTCTTCAGATTTTCAATAAATTCAAACTGATGCGGTGCCCAAACCGTATCCATTAACACTGTTTTTTCTTCTTGGATCAGATATGCATTCTGTGAACTGCCAGAGTGGATCGTATAATCATCTCCATGGAAAGTTTGCAGATCCCAATCCATATAACCAATCCAATACACATTATTCTTTACCTGTTTTTTCATCTTTGCCTCCAATCAGAAAGCTGTTTCCTATAACTTTCCTTCTATATAAATCGTAACACATGTTTCCATACAACTTAGTTGCGAAAACAACAGAATGGAAGAATACACTCCACATCTAAATTTGATAATACGCAAGAATGATATCTACTTGTTCTAAGGTGGCACCTACCAAATCAAAAGAACTCTTTCGACAACACCAATCATACACATATCCTCTAGCTGTACGTAAAAGGGCTTCGGCCACTTGTTTTTGTTTTGCTTCATCCAAGCCCGCTTTCTTTAGATTCGCAATCAGTTGTTTGGTTAGATATCGATCTTCTGAATATCGATAATGATTTTCGGCATTGATTTGATTCCGAAAGGTAATGCTGATGATTTCTACACCTGTATCGACACACGTTTGCATCTGGAATCGAATCAACGCTTCGATTCCTTCGCGAGGACTTTTGAATTTTTGCGTTTGATATTGTTCTTCCAATTGTTCATCAAAGGCAAAATAGCCAAAATCAATGATATCCGCTTTGGACCGATAATGATGATACAATCCACCAATGGAAATCCCAGCGGCTTTTGCGATATCCTGTACTTTCACATTGTCAAATCCCTTTTTTTCAAACAATTGAAAAGCACAATCATAGATTCTTTTCTTTGTTTCTTCCCTTTGCCGATCTCTTGTTGTCATATATCCTCTTCCTCAATCATCCATCTTGTTATTCGATCGTATAGCCAGCTTCTTCTAGACACTGCATGGCAAGATCAAAATCCGTAGCTTTCACAAGAACATAATCGGTATTGTAAGTGGATAGTGCAAAAATACTGATCTGATTGTCAGCAAGTATATTTGAAATTTTCGATAAGATCCCGATCAATGAAAATTCCAAAATGCCTTCCAGGCGAAAGCCTTTCCATCCATCTTCTCGAGCAATCGTTTGTAAGGGTGTATCTTTCGTATTGCATACAAACGAAATTTCTTCATCGGTTTTGCCAATGAAATAAAAATTTTTCGTTAAATCAATGACATGAATATCATTCACTTTACATACTGTCAAATCATAAGGTATTTTTTTTAAATGCATCTTTATCCATCTTCCTCTATAAATTTTTTATTCTGTGGCCATACGAATAATCGTTTTTCCCTTTGATCGGCCCCGTTTCACCTTATCCAACGCTTGATTGATCTGATCTAAAGAGAAGATCTCATCGATCGAGGTATCCAAGGGATGATCTTTATCAAACAAATGGTTGATCATTTCCAGTTGTTTGCCGTTTTCATGCACAAAGAGAAAATCATACGTTTGGTCTTTGGCTGCTGCCATTTTATCATATTTTCTTCCGGCAACTTGAAAAAGTACACGTTTCAACCAGGACATATGATTTCGTTGGGCAAATCGACCATTGGGTAAACCACGCAATGAGACCAGATGGCCCCCTCGTTTCAGTATCTTAAATTCATTGGGCAGTTCTCGATCTCCTAATGTATCCAGCACGTAATCCACCGAATCTAAGACATCTACATAGTTTTCTTTTTTATAGTCAATAAACTTCTCAACCCCCAATTTTCGCACTCGTTCTTCGTTTTCTTTATTACCACTGGTATAAACATGCAAACCCAGGGCATGGGCAATCGGTATAGCCATAGCGCCAAGGCTTCCTGTCCCACCAGAAATAAATACGGATTCGCCGGCTTGTACATGCATCAATTCAAAGGCTTGCATGGCTGTAAGAGCGGTTAAAGGAACCGTTGTGGCTTGTTCAAACGTGAAATAATCGGGTATGGTCGCAAGAGCTGATTCTGGCACAGCAGCATATTCGGCAAAAGCCCCAATCTTATGAAGCGGAAGACGTCCATACACGCGATCCCCTTCTTTAAAATGCGAAGCATTCTTTCCAACTTTTACCACGACACCGGCCAATTCATTGCCCATGATCAGTGGCAATGAGTAAGGAACAATGAGTTTCACTTCTTTACGAATGATCATATTATCCAAAGGATTCACAGCGGCAGCCATGACTTTGACAAGGACTTCCTTCTCATCAGGTACAGGAATGGTAATATCACGAATTTCCAGATCTGTCCCTTTTTTATTATAATGCGTCAATATGGCTGCTTTCATTTCATCTCCTCTTCTTTCTCCTGATTTTCGTTGATATACATTCGCATATTTTCAATACAATCGGTAAGGGATATTTTCCTCAATTTTTCTTCGACATCTTCTTCGGTTTGGCGAAACATATTGCCAAGAACCGGACGAATATTATGTCCAACAATACACGCGTCATTTGGATTCTGATGGATGTCAAACAAATGCAACTGACTCGTTTCCGTCACGGCTGTATATACATCAAACAATGTGATTTCATTGGGTTGTTTCTTCAAATGAAATCCACTAATGCCTCGTCGCCCTTCAATCATACCGGCCTTACGGAGTCGAGTCGTCAATTTGCGAATATAACTCGCATTGGTTCCGACACTATGTGCAATTTGATCGGAGTTCATTGGTGTTTCTGATTCCGCAATCAAGATCAAGGTATGTATTGCGGATGAAAATTTCGTATCCATATCTATACCTCCAAGACATAGGTTGCCATATATTCTGTATCCTCTGCCGTTTTGATACCTGGATCTGATTGAACAAATGACCCTTTTAAGCCTTTTTCCTTTGCTGCAATCTCAAAATGACAAAGTGCAATTCCTACATCTACTTTTTGAATATCGCCATACGAGTCTTTTTCATACCCCTTTGTTTTCTTTTCATAAAAATGGACTTGATCTTTTTCTACAACAACGCGCCAAGGTTGTTTATTCGTAGCCGAAGGGGCCCATCGTACCATTTCCAAAGGAAAATGCCAAATATTTTCATCCTCATCGCGTAAAGGTGTGTCAAAAGTATCTTTATAAAACAAAGACTCAAATGGCAATCGACTATCGGACTTCATGCCTTTGCGCATCAACTTTTCTCTGACCGATCGTTTTTCTGCCGCATATCCAAGTGGTGTAACAACTGGCATTACTTCATCTGCTTTCAAATCAATCGCCTGTTCGAAAGATTTACGATCAATCGTAGCCGCCAACCATACAGTTCCAAGGCCTAATGAAGTGGCATAAAGAATAAACTTTTCAAAAGCATATCCAAAAGATAATTCTGCATTGTTTTGTTTCTTATACTTACCTGCAACATAAGTATGAGCCCCAAGAATAACGGGACTGCTCACATGATTTTTTTCCGCATCTAAAAGAATAAAATCAACGGGAACATCAAAGAGTCCTTTATCTTGATTTAGATAAGACCTTACTTGATCCATAATATCTTCGGCAATAGCCTCTTCTTTATACGTTCTTACACTTTTTCTTTTTTTATCACGTCTGTATTCATAAGATTCTCCTATTGTATTTGTATTTGATACTGATACATTATCACACGATGATTCCAGTGACAAGAAAAATCTAGCTAATTTTGATTTTCAGCTAGATTCCATTCTTTTTAATCCATTGACCGATTGCTTCTTCTGCCTGTCGAGCAAATAATTTCTGTTTTTTATTCCTAACATACGAAGCCTCTTTAGACGAATCCTTTTTACCTTCAGGATTATTGGATTCAATAAAACTATGTTGTGCATCTGGATAGGTTTGGACATCCACATCTACCTCATTTTTCATTACATTCATATAACTCTTTGCCCTTTGTGAAATGGGATCTCTTCCAGCCAATACAAACATAGTTTTTAGCCATCCCCTTTCAAAATTTTGTTTTGGAAGACCAGTCGTCCATGGATAACATAAAATCAAACCATTGAGATGTTCATTTTCTTGAATCAACATTTTTGTCGTTTCAGCAGCATAATAGGCACCCGCACTATATCCAATCATATCCATCTTTTTTGGATCCACATGATATGTTTCTGCATGTGCATCAAAATATTTGACGACATCCGCAATTTCTTTGACCCCATATGAGATGGGTTTCACATCAGCTGTTGTATAATTGACACTTACGATCATGGCATGCCATTGGTTACAAAGTCGATGACTTAGTGTATCCAATGCATCCGCATCACCAGCCACAAAACCACCTCCATGTATATGAAAAACAATTGGAATTTCTTCCTCATTTCCTTGAGGTACATATATATTTACCGAAACCGGATCCTCATTCTTACGAGGAATGATCAATCTCTCACCTATTCTCTCTTTATCTGTTTTTTGCATGATCATTCTATGGGCTTCACAGTTCTGTCTATAAGAAGGAAGAAAGATCGTAAACCCTACATTAAAAAGAATCAGAAGCAAGCTTTTAATCGATAAAACAACTATTACTACTTTTCATTTCTTTTAATAACTCTTGAAATTTCATATACTTATCCCATATAACATGAATCAATCCGTGTTTGAGATATATACAAAAAACTTCCAAACACTAAAGCCACTGTGATTCCAAGAAGAATAAGAATCATTCTTTGCCATTTTTGTGGCAAATCCTTAAATGCATATGCATACCTCTTCCCTTCCTTCTTATGAGCTTTGTTTATTTAAAAAATGGACAAGTCTTCTAAACGCGTCAGCGGCAGTCGAATTTGTTCTTTCTTCAGAGACAAAGCAATGCGGCATTTTCTTTCCCTTCTCTTTCAGTGGATCCACTAATTCATTGACTACTCCCGCTTTATCGAGAGCATCATGCATCTTATTCATATCCATACGATATTCACTGCCAAGTAAAAAAGTGGGAGGATACTCACTCGTTACATGAGAAATAGGATTGTAAAGAGATTTATCCTCTTGGGACAAGAAAATCGTGCCTTTCACATAATTTCCAATTAACAATCGACATGCAAAGGAAAACGTATCATAATCCAATGGCGCATCATCTATCACAATGGCTTTCACCTGCTTTGCATGTAAAGATGGCTTGATACCGATTGCTTTTGCATAATTCCGATTTGTGAGGGCACTTCCCAATTGGGAGGCCATGATGGCACCAGCTGAAGAGCCCATGATAATGACATTTTGCATATCTAGATGATAGGCATCTGCATGCTGGCTCGCCCAAGCAAATGCTTGATTGGCTTGAATCAGTGGAACCGGAAAATGATAATCAGGTACCAATGCATAGTCTACATTCACAATCGTAAAGCCTGCCTTGACCAAATCATCCAACAAGGCAGTAGCCTCATTTGCAGCCATAGGATCTCCCATATCTTTACTGCCACCGAAAAAACCACCACCATGAAAATAAAACAGCGTCGGATGGTTTTCCATTCGATTTTGAGAAGGATAAATGATATCTAAATAACTATTCGGATATTTTTTACCATATTCAAGATCCGTAATTTTATAGAGTCCTGCTTCTGTTATCCCACAAGAAGGCTTATGCAAAGGTGAAAAGGTATTGACGGGATGATCTTTATACATCATTTTCTGAATCAAACCAACCACCAATTGTGGATGTATCGCAACTGCACATCCCAATACACCTATGCCGATACATCCAACCAATAAAATGGTTCCGATTCTTTTCAAGATTCGCTTTCTTCTCATGGTTCTTCCTCCCTTGCTCTTTCTTTTGACTTAGTCTATCATAGGGATAAAAGTGAGACAAGTGTCTAACAAAAATGAGACAAACAGGGAGAATATGACTCATGAAAACATCCTATAAAAAAGAATCCTATGTGGAAAAAGAATTGGTGGAAACGCTAATCAGGCTCCTTCAAAACCAAGAAATGGATGAAATATCCATTCGTGATCTTTGTCATGAAGCAGGTGTTGGACGGGCTTCCTTCTATCGTCATTACCAAAACAAAGAAGAAATTTTAGAGCGACATGCAACGTCTTTAATGAAACAATGGGAAAAAGAATTTGAATCCAATCCAAATTCACGACCATGGAATGTATTTGAAAGTCTATTTACTCATATAAAAAATCATCAATCCTTTTATAAAATCTTATATAAAACCAACCGGGATATGGTTTTGCGAACGTCTCTTCGCCAAAAAATAGGGCTTGCCACAGAACTTACGAATGAAGAAGCCTATCAAAAAGTATTCTTTGCCGATGGCATCTGCGGTTGGATCGAAGAATGGATCGAACGCGATATGAAAGAATCACCCAAAGAACTCAATCAGTTGCTTCAACATTATTTCACAGATATTCTTTCTCATTTGGGTGAACTCTATATTAAAAAAACCTGAAATAACCCCATATCACCTTTTCCCGACTATTTCATCGATTTTCTATACCGTATACATTATGAATGTTTAACATTGCCTCAACGTTTTCTTACAAGTCTTTTTTTAAAATACTTTAGAAAGACGCAAGCAATAACTGTCTACAAGCAGTATTTTTGTGATAACTTCTTAACACACTCGAGATCAAAGTATTTGGACCTGGCGTTCCAATACAAGCGCCTATGTAACCTTAACTTGTACAGAGCCAGGCAAAACTATTTATATCGCAAGCACCTCTTTGATGGAAAAACCTATACGGATTCTCGTGAAGTCGTTACTTCACAAGCAACCGGTCATAACTGGAAAGTCAGTGGATGGACATGGAGCGATGATAACACGCAAGCTACGGTAACCGTTACTTGTCAAAATAATACC
>NZ_JAXDRQ010000032.1:0-3486 GCF_034090965.1 Absicoccus sp.
GCAACGCAGGCTGCACGTTCAAGCAGGCGCGAATGCAGATAGAATACATCGCCGGGATACGCTTCACGACCAGGGCTTCGACCTAATAATAAGGAAATCGTACGATAAGCGACCGCATGTTTGGATAAATCATCATAAACAATCAATACATCTTTGCCTTGGTGCATAAAATATTCCGCTAAGGAAGTGGCTGCATAAGGGGCGATATATTGTAAACTTGGCGCATCAGCAGCGGTCGAAGTGACAACAATGGTATAGTCCATCGCATCATTCTTTTTCAAGGTATTGACCAAGTTCGCTACTGTCGATGCTTTTTGCGCAATCGATACATAGATACAAATACAATCTTTCCCTTTTTGGTTCAAGATCGTATCCAACGCAATCGATGTCTTACCTGTTTGTCGATCGCCAATGATCAATTCACGTTGTCCACGACCAATAGGGAACATGGAATCAATCGAAAGGATCCCGGTTTCCAATGGTGTCGTGACGGGTTTACGATCAATGATGCTTGGGGCTGGTTCTTCCACGGGACGCATTTCCACCGACTCAATTTGGCCAAGGCCATCAATAGGATTTCCCAATGCATCAACGACTCGACCTAAAAAGTCAGGGCCGACGGGCATACCAGCTTGTAACTTTGTTCGTGAAACTTTCGTTCCTTGCCCAATCAAACCATCCGTATCAAACAAGATGACTCCGATGCCATCATCGTTAATGTCTTGGACCATTCCTTTGGTTCCATCTTCGAAGACAACTACTTCACCATACATGGCATGTTCGATCCCGGAAATGGTTGCAATCCCATCACCAATCGTTTCTACATAACCAACTTCATTTTGCGTGGCTTGTGTTTGAAATTGTTCAATGGCTTCTTTTAAAATTGACATCAAGCTGCCATCTTTTTTCATGCGTAAGGCCTTGTCCCGAGCTGCTTTGATTTGATCTGTTAACTGTTCTTGACGAGAACGCGTTGACCAATCGTATTCATCGTTACCAGCGTGAAGGATGAATCCACCACGCACGCTCGGATCTAATTCTATCTTTAGCGTAACATTCGTACAATCATACTTTTCTTTGAGAAAGGTTTTGATCTTATCGGCCTGGGCAGAGGTTGGACGTGTCACACATCGCAGTGTAGCGGTTAAATTTTCTTGTTTCATATCCATTATCCTTTATCCATTTCTTTAATAAAATCATCATATAACGAGGCATCGCTTTTTTCGCCCACTACTTTTTGTGCGGCTTGATCAATCAAGGCAGCCATTTCATTTTGTGCTTTGGTCTTTTCTTGATTCATCGCTTCTTGGGTCTTTAAGCGTGCTTGAGCAATCATTTCTTCTGACTTTGCATTGGCATCCGCAATGATTTGTTCATATTGTAAAGAAGCTTGCGTTTTCGCTTTGGCTAGCTCTTCCTTACATTCTTCGTGGATATTTGCCAATTTTTCATCGGCTTGGGCCTTTAATGCGTGTGCCGCTTCTTTATCTTTAGCAGCATCCGCAAAGGATGAGTCAATTTCGTCATTTCGTTTGGCAATGATTTCACGAACGGGTTTAAACAAAAATTTCTTCATCAATGCATACAATACAAGTAAGTTAATGATTGTCCAAATGAGATTGGAATCAATACGTAACATACTACTTCACCATGAAGATGATCAAGATACCCAATACTAAACCGTAGATGGCTGTTGCCTCGGCCAATGCAGATCCTAACAATAAGTTACGCATAATTTTACCATCTGCTTCAGGTTGTTGAGCAACGGCTTTTACGGCACTCGATGTCGCGATACCAATTCCCAATCCACCGCCAATAACGGCCAAAGCTGCCATACCTACTCCAATTGCTGTTAAACTCATTTTCTTTTCCTCCTATTTTATTCTGTTGCTTCCGCAATAAACAATGATGTCAAAAAGACAAATACATAGGCTTGTATAAAGCCATCGAAAAAATCAAAATATAAACTAAAAATACTTGGGATAAATACCGGAACGACCATCTTGATCAATTCCATGATGACAAAGGCACCTAACACATTTCCAAATAATCGCATACAAAGGGAGAGAGGTCGAGTAACCAACTCTAAAATATTGATAGGTGTAACAATTGCCATGGGTTGGGCAAAACTTTTGATCCAACCTTTTGTGCCTTTGGCACGAATGCCACTCACTTCAATCAGTACAATGCTCATTAAAGCCAACGCAATCGTAACATTTAAATCCTTGGTCGGTGGCTTCAATCCAAATATACCAATTATATTGGCTAAGCCTATATATAATAGGACCGTAGAGATATAACTGCTATATTCTTTGGCATTGGGACCTAACATGGATTGTGTAAAGGAATCCAACCATGTAACGATAAGCTCGGCAACGACTTGTCTTTTACTTGGATCATGAACACGAAGCCCATGAGTGAGCCAAATAGCGATTGCGACTAATATAGCCATAACGATCCAACTCACAACGACCGATTCCGCAATCGCAAAGGGGCCAATTGTGAATACCGTATTGACTTGTAGCTGCTTCACTAATTCTGTGGTAAATTCTTCCATTGTTTTAGAATCAGCACCTCCTCTTCGAAAAAACAGAATAAGGCTAGTGATCCACGTTAACTCGTGAACCGACTAGCCTCATCGCGGGTTAATGTTCCTCTTGTTTTTTCTGATAATCTGCATTGTACGCTCATTAAAAAGGAGAGTCAATCGTTTTTTAGGCCTGATAACGATTACATTGCAAGAATAAAACAGATGCTTAGAGTCTTTATCAAAATATAGTGAGAAATAGCTTCCTAGATGCGATTTGTAAGAAAATATGATAACATTTCTTTATGAATTCACTATTAATTGAACAAATCAAAATGATCATCGATGATTCGTTACCGCCTATTTCTAATATTTCTAATATATTAGCTCTATTGTTCTATGAATTAGACGATGTCAATTGGGTTGGTTTGTATGCTTGTGATGATCAAAAAAAAGAATGTACGTTGGGGCCCTTCCAAGGAAGAGTGGCTTGTACACGGATTGCTTATCGATCAGGTGTCGTTGGTACTTGTGCCGATACCAGACAAACCATGTTGATTAATAATGTACATGAATTTGCAGGACATATTGCTTGTGATGCTGCCAGTCAATCGGAATTGGTCGTTCCTCTGATTCATGCGGATCGACTGCTTGCCGTATTGGATATCGATTCCCCTACATTGAATCATTTCAATACGGACATCAAAGAAACGATGGAAGCCATAGCTCCTCTTTTGGCCCGTTTGCTTGCCAAACAATACGATCTATAGATGGATGAGCCTCCACCTATTATATATAGGTGCTCATCTTTTTTTATGAACATAAAAAAAGACCCGGCAGCGTGCTAGGTTCGCAGGGGCAGGCCCAACTATCTTCGCCGCGGGAGTGCTTAACTTCTGTGTTCGGGATGTCAACAGGTGTATCCACTCCGCTATCGCTACCGGATCGTGAGAGATGAT
>NZ_JAXDRQ010000033.1:0-2023 GCF_034090965.1 Absicoccus sp.
GACAGCAGATAATTCTTTCGCTTTCATTTCTGTCGTTTCTAATTGTTCTGCTTCGATCAAAGAAGTAGCCATGTTGCGCAACAAAGCCTTACGATGATCCGCAGTACGACCCAATTTACGATTCTGCATCGTGATCCTCCTATTTATTCATTGGATGCTCGGAAGCTCAATCCCAAAGCAGCCATTTTATCTTTCACTTCTTGAAGTGATTTTTTACCCAAATTACGAACATGGATCATTTCTTCTTCGGTTTTTTGTGTTAATTCATCCACCGTCGTAATACCAGCACGTTTTAAACAATTATAGGAACGAACACTCAATTCCAGATCTTCGATCATTTTCTGTTGCGCTGGATTGGCTTGTGTTTCCACTTCGATTTCTGGTGTTTCTTCTAAGTCGATGGTATCCTCATCCACATCGCGAATGATAGCTAAGTGATCACGCAAGATCTTACTAGCGATGGCCAAAGCCTCTGAAGGCTTTAATGTACCATCGGTCGTAATTCCCATCGTTAACTTATCGGCTTTTACACCATCAACATCCATTGTATCCACATGATATTCTACATTGGATACCGGTGCATACAATGAATCTGTATAAATCAAACCTAGAGGTTGATTATCCCCTTGATAAAGGTGTTTATTTGCTTCCGCACCGACATAACCACGACCTAATCGTGCTTGCATCGTTGCATAAATAGAACCACCATCAGCCACTGTACAAATATATAGATCCGGATTTAAGATGCTAACGCCGGTTGGACATTCAATGTCACGAGCATATACTTTATAAGGACCTTTTTTGTCAATGCGCAATGTGTAAATATCATTGTCATGCATATCGATTTTCAAGATCAATTGTTTTAAGTTTAAAATAATAGCGGATGCATCTTCCGTCACACCTTCGATTCCGGTAAATTCATGGTAAATACCATCAATCTGCAGATTGAAAATGGCTCCACCAGGAACGGAAGAAATCAATACACGACGTAATGCATTGCCTAATGGTCTTCCAAATTGATATTGAACTGGCTCAAAAACAAACTCTCCCTTGGTATCGTTTTCTTGAATGGTTTGAATGGTATAGTTTGTTGTCACAAGGGCACCTCCTTATTATTGATTCTTATCCACGAGGTCGTTTTGGTGGACGACATCCATTGTGTGGAATTGGTGTAACATCATTGATCATCTTGATCTCAAGTCCAGCAACTTGCAATGCTCGCACAGCCGCTTCTCGTCCTGGACCTGGTCCTTTGATCTCTACACTCACCGTCTTCATACCATGATCAGCTGCTGCTTTACCAGCGGCTTCACCAGCCAACTGAGCAGCATATGGTGTGCTCTTGCGGCTGCCTTTGAATCCTAAGGCTCCTGCACTGGACCATGATACCGCATTTCCTTGTTCATCTGTGATCGTTACGATCGTGTTATTGAAAGTTGAGTGGATATGTGCAACTCCACGCGCAACATTCTTTTTTGCACGACGTTTCGCTTTGGTTTTCTTCTGTGCCATACTCTACGCAACCTCCCTATTTCTTCTTGTTTGCCACTGTCTTGGCTTTTCCCTTACGCGTACGCGCATTGGTCTTCGTTCTTTGTCCTCGTACGGGCAATCCTTTTCTATGTCGGATTCCTCGATAACAACCAATCTCCATCAATCGTTTGATGTTCAATTGAACTTCGCGTCGAAGATCTCCTTCGACTTTGATGTTGTCGATTTCTTTACGAATCGCATTCATCTGCTCATCGCTCAGATCTTTTACACGAATATCTTCACTGACTTTTGCGTTTTCCAATACTTTCTTCGCTGTACTGTTTCCAATGCCATAAATATAGGTCAATGAAACAACGACGCGCTTATTGTTTGGAATATCTACACCTGCAATACGTGCCATTTCTTCCTCCTGTTAGTTTCCTTGTCTCTGTTTGTGCTTAGGGTTCTCACAGATTACCATGACTCTTCCCTTACGTCGAATGACTCGACATTTATCGCACATTGGTTTTACGGATGGTCTTACTTTCAT
>NZ_JAXDRQ010000034.1:0-43113 GCF_034090965.1 Absicoccus sp.
GTAGCGATAGCGGAGTGGATACACCTGTTGACATCCCGAACACAGAAGTTAAGCACTCCCGCGGCGAAGATAGTTGGGCCTGCCCCTGCGAACCTAGCACGCTGCCGGGTCTTTTTTTTGGATTTTTTGAAAAGATTAAGCCCTTTCATTATTTCAAAAAACTATCATTTATAATATAATAAATTTGTTTAAGGAGGACTTCTTATGGATCAAAAGAAAGTTCAGGCTTTTTTCGAGGGAAACGAAATCAAAGCATACCATATATTTGGTGCACATATAACGGATTCCGGCGTTCATTTTGCGGTATATGCACCAAATGCGAAGTCGATTTCAGTCATCGGTACCTTTAATAATTGGGATGACGAAAGCGATATCATGACTAAAGACCAACAAGGCATTTGGGAAGTGGATGTAGCCAATGCCAAACCTGGTCATTCTTATAAATACCGCATTACCCAAGCTACGGGCACCATTGTCGATAAGATGGATCCCTACGCTTTTTATAGCGAATTAAGACCCAATACGGCTAGTATCATTTCGGATCTATCCTATGATGAATGGAGCGATCAAAAATGGTTAAAACAAAGAAATAAAGGATTTGATTCACCGGTCAATATTTATGAGATCCATGTGGGCTCATGGAAAAAACCCGACGAAGATCCCGAAACGTTTGTTCATTATCATGAAATTGAACAAGATTTGATCGAGCATTGTAAAAAACATCATTTTACCCATGTCGAAATGATGCCATTGTGTGAATATCCATTTGATGGTTCATGGGGCTATCAATGTACTGGGTATTTTTCGAGCACGTCTCGTTATGGAACCAACCATGAACTCATGCATTTTGTGAATGCTTTACACAATGCCGGAATTGGCGTGATCATGGATTTTGTACCGGTTCATTTTGTGAAGGATAATTATGCTTTGGCCATGTATGATGGTACGCCACTATATGAATATGCCAAACCTGCTGATGCCTATTCGCAATGGGATACCTATAATTTTGATCTATGGAAAGAAGAAGTACGTAGTTTCTTGATGAGCGCTGCCAATTTCTGGATCGATGTCTATCATTTTGATGGTTTGCGTATGGATGCCATCTCCAATGCGATCTTCTGGCAAGGCGATAAGCGCAATGGTGTCAATGAAGGGGCTTGCAACTTCATGAAACGTATGAATTTCAATCTGCATAAAGAACATAATGGTAAGATCATGTTGATTGCCGAGGATTCTACTGATTTTCCAAATGTCACTCGATCTACTTTAGATGGTGGTTTAGGATTTGATTATAAATGGGATCTTGGATGGATGAACGATACTTTAAATTATTGTAAGAAGGATCCAATTTATCGTCAGTGGCATCAAAATTCCATTACTTTCTCTATGGCCTATTTCTATTCGGAACGATTTATGAATGTCTTCTCGCATGATGAAGTTGTCCATGGAAAAGCGACCATCGTGGATAAGATGTGGGGTAGTTATGAAGATAAATTTGCTCAAGCACGTGCCGTTTATACTTACATGTTTACGCATCCGGGCAAAAAATTAAATTTCATGGGAAATGAAATTGGTCAATTGCGTGAATGGGATGAAACAAAGAGTTGTGATTGGTTCTTATTGAAATATCCAATGCACGATGCCTTCAATCATTTATTCCAAGACTTGGCAAAGTTATATGTTGAAAATGATGCATTCTGGAAAAATGATTATTCCCCAGAATCGTTTGAATGGATCGATGCGGATAATGCCACCCATAATATGTTCTCTTATTTGCGTAAAGGTACGGATAAGGATTATGTCATCATTTTAAATTTCTCGACAAATCCATATGATCATCAACAATTTGGTGTGCCTTGTATGGGTGAATATCATGAAATTGTGAATACAGAATGGCCAAAATACAATGGCAACTACAAGGATGATACACCACAAAAATGTCATGCGGTTCGTTTATCGCGCAATGGCAAGCCATTCATGATCGAGTGTAATGTACCTAGTTTGGGTGCCACCATTTTTGAAGTGAAGAAAAAATAATGAGTAAGACCGAGAAATCGGTCTTTTTTAGTTACGTTTAGAAGATTGTTTATAGTATTTTCTTGGAAATATGTTATTTTTTGATTGGGATATGACTTTTGTGATGTGTTTGTAACAAATGTTTTATTCGTTTATAATGTACATATGGTACAGTATTTTGAAAATGATACATCGCAAAAAGATCAACCAAGCACATTCTCTTTTACGATACAAGATCATTCTTTTACACTGGAAACAAATAGTGGTGTATTTTCAAAAGAACGATTGGATACGGGCACACGTATTTTATTAGAGACCATTCTTGCGAATGAAGTTGTTTGTGAGCATGTATTGGATCTTGGTTGTGGAATTGGTCCAGTCAGTGTCGTATTAGGGACTTTCTGGCATTGTGATCTGACATGTGTCGATGTGAATGAAAAAGCTGTACAACTAACGCGTAGAAATCTTGAAAAGAATGGTTTATCGGGTCATGTATGTTGCGAAGATGGCGTACGATCGGGTTTATACGATTGTATTGTTTTAAATCCACCGATTCGTGCGGGAAAACAGACGATTTATCGATTGTTTGATGAAGCCATGGCGCATTGCACCAACCATCTATGGATCGTTATGCGAAAACAACATGGAGCAGAAAGTGCACAGAATTATTTGGCAAAGAAATATTCGGTCTCACGCATAAAACGTGAAAAAGGATATTGGGTGTTAAGGGTAAGTAGTGATGATGTAGTATGACAAAGAAACAAGTCCACTTCTTTCGTTTCAGTGCATGGATCTTGTGCGTACTGGAAATTTGGAAACAAATCTATTTGACATATGTGGTTGGTCATTATTTATGGTGGCATTTTCCTTTTCAAATTTGTAGTATACCGATGTATTTGTGCTTTGCGATTGGGTATGGTAAAACGAAATATCAAAATCGGATGTTGTGCTATTTGATGACCTATTCTACGGTCGGTGCATGGGCCGGATTATTGGGATGTCCTTTTTTAGTTTGGCCTCGGATCATTTTTAATATCCATTCGTATTTTTGGCATATTTATATTATTTTTGTTGGTTGGGTAGCCGGTCATATTTGGATGCAAACCCAAAAAGATTGGAATGATTTTAAACAATCTACGTATTTATATTTTGCGTTTTGTTTGATTGCTTACTTTATTAATCGAATTGTTTATCCTTTTGCCGGCATCAATTTATTTTATTTAAATCCCAAAGTGGAATTTAATTTACCTTTTTATCGAGCTTTGATTCCTTATATTGGGTATTCTTGGACCATTTTTGTGTATTTGACATCGGTTGTTTGTTTTTCGTTGATGACATTGAATATATGGTTTAATGCCAGTACTTGGTATAAACAAAAACACAAAGATCAGGAATCGAAAAATATGAAAACAGTGCATGAATCGGAATGATCATGCATTTTTTATATTTGTTGTAAAAACAACATACTTTCTATTCTTCCTTGTGTAAGATAAGTGTGAAAAACAGGGAGGAAATTCTAATGAATGAAATGTTTTGTTTTCAATGCGAACAAACTGCCGGATGTACAGGGTGTGTGGGTAGAGCCGGAGTTTGTGGAAAATCAGCCAAAGTAGCACGTTTACAAGATCAATTAACTGGTGCATTGATTGGTCTATCCAGTACGATCAAGGATCAAGAAAATGTTTCAGAAACGGTATGGAATACAGTGATCGATGGTTTATTTATGACCATCACCAATGTAAACTTTGATGCCGCATCGATTCAGGAACAAATTGAAAAAACCAATGCGCCATACATCTTTGATCTCAATCAAGTATGGAACGGAAATGAAGATATTCGCTCATTGAAATCTTTGATTTTATTTGGACTTCGTGGTATGGCAGCCTATGCTCATCATGCCGCCATGTTAGGATATCATGATGACGATGTAAATCACTTCTTTGCCGAAGGTCTTGCTGCAATTGGATCAGATCTAGGTGGAGATGAATTATTACCATTGGTATTAAAAACAGGAGAAATCAACTTAAAATGTATGGCTTTATTGGATCAAGCCAATACAGAAAGTTATGGAAATCCTGTACCTACGACGGTTCCATTGACCATTGAAAAAGGACCATTTATCGTTGTTACCGGTCATGATCTAAAAGATTTGAAATTATTATTGGAACAAACAAAAGATAAAGGAATTAATATTTATACACATGGAGAAATGTTGCCAGCTCATGCGTATCCAGAATTGAAAAAATATTCTCATTTAAAAGGAAATTTTGGTACGGCATGGCAGAATCAACAAAAAGAATTTGATCAAATTCCAGCTCCGATCCTATTTACAACCAACTGTTTGATGCCACCTCGACCATCTTACAAAGATCGTGTCTTTACAACCGATGTGGTATCATTCCCAGACTTGACTCATATCGATGAAAAGAAAGATTTCACGCCATTGATTGAAAAAGCCTTAGAATTGGGTGGTTATGAAGAAGACCATGAAATGACAGGTATCAATGGTGGTCATGAAGTAACAACTGGATTTGGCCATAATTTCGTATTGGATCATGCCGGTGAAATCGTTGAAGCCGTGAAAGCAGGAAAAATTAGTCATTTCTTCCTTGTAGGTGGATGTGATGGTGCGAAAGCCGGAAGAAACTATTACACGGAATTAGTAAAACAAACACCAAAAGATTCTATTGTCTTGACTTTGGCTTGTGGAAAATATCGTTTCAATGATTTAGATTTAGGAACAGTTGCTGGATTCCCACGCATCATGGATGTTGGTCAATGTAATGATGCATACAGTGCTATTCAAATTGCTGTTGCCTTAGCCAATGCCTTTGATTGTGATGTCAATGAGTTGCCACTTTCCTTCATCCTTTCTTGGTATGAACAAAAAGCTGTTTGTGTATTATTGACTTTACTTCATTTGGGCATCAAAAATATCTTGCTTGGACCAACTCTTCCAGCCTTTGTTTCTCCAAATGTATTACAGGTTTTAGTGGATCAATACCAAATTGGCCCAATCAGTACACCAGAAGAAGATTTGAAAAAACTTCTATCCAAATAGATAGATAATATGACAGGAGCAAATGCTCCTGTTTTTTTAAAAAAAGAACCGGAAATTCCGGTTCATTGTTTTCTTTGACCATAAGGAATGGTGGCAATGGCTTGATCTAAGGTCTCCATCACGTTTTGTGATATCTCTAAATAGCTTTCCATTTTTGTTACATTGTTTGTTTCTAACATCTCTTTGAAATCTAAGAATTCATGGGCCATCCAATTGGATTGGGTATTTAAATAGACATCTTGTATTTCTTGATTTCGAATGCATAAATGATAGCCTTGTATCAAATTGGCGCCGCCATCTAGATTGATTGTTCCATGATCGCCTTGTATGATCGCATAGGCTGGACTTTCAGCATCTTTTGCGCCGGTACAGACGGCATAAAAATCAGGATATGTAAGTAGGACGGTACCCGATGTATCGACCCCATTGAATCCTATATTCGCATGATAAGAAACGGTATCTGGTTTCCCAAATAAGGATACCACAAAGTTGAGATTGTAGACGTTGATGTCATACAAAGCGCCACCATAGAATTTTGGATCCAATGCCGGTAATACGTCTTGTTTTTTATATCTATCATAACGGGAAGAATACTGTGAGTAGTTACACTGGATACATTTGATTTGACCAATCTTATGAATATCTTCTCGAAGTTGTTGATAATTTGGGGTATGAAGAGGTCGTACGGCTTCAAACACAAAGACATGTTTTTGTTTTGCTAAAGTAATGATTTCCTTGGATTGTTTGGCATTGATACAAAATGGTTTTTCAATGATCACATGTTTATCAGCAAGCAAGGCTTTTTTGGCATAAGAATAATGAGCGGTATTGACTAAACCAATATAGATCACATCACAATCGGTTTCTTGTAGCAGTTGATCATAGTCGGAATAGACATGGGGAATTTGATATTGAGCTTGTAGTTGTTTGGCTGCTTGCAGATTATGTTTGGCATAAATAGCACCTACATCTATGGGTAAATCGTTGATACATTTCAGGGCTTCATGGACAATAAATCCCGTACCAATCATCGCAACCTTCATTTTCTGTCCTCCTTTTGTGTTACACTTATTATACAAGGAAGTTGGAAGTATGAATAATGAAAATAAACAAACACCGATATTGATCAATCAACAGGACAGTATTGATGAATTTTTACGTTTTGCGCATGAAAACTTGGATCCCGTCCAAGATTTTTTAACGAATTATGAATGCGCCATCATGGAAATTGAAACAAAATTCAATGTATTGAATGCCCGCTTTTCCATAAAATACGATGGCAATCCCATTGAATCGATCCATACTCGATTAAAATCTTGGGATAGTATCATTGGCAAATTAAATCGCAAACATTTACCCTTTTCACTGGAAAGCATTTCAAAGAATATTTTTGATGTAGCTGGCGTTCGTGTGGTTTGTTCCTTTGTGGATGATATCTATACGTTAGCGGATTGTCTTTTAAGTCAGGATGATATTCATTTGATCGAAAAGAAAGATTATATCAAACATCCCAAAGAAAATGGCTATCGTAGTTTGCATTTAATTGTTGAAGTACCTATTTTTACCGAAAACGGGCCAAAGAAGATGCCCGTTGAAATTCAATTGCGTACGATCGCAATGGATTTTTGGGCGAGCTTAGAACATAAATTACGCTACAAAAAGAATTTAAACGATGAGCAATTGAAGCGATTATCGAATGAAATGATGTATTGTGCGGATCGCAGTGCAGAATTGGATGATCGTATGAATCGTGTCCATGATGAATTAAAGAAGGAAAATTAGGAGGGGGCGCATACTGTGTTATTGGGAATCGCCAATGCGGATAAAAAAAGATTGGGTGTTTTTATTCGCTTTCAATTAAAGAATCGAATGCGACAGGATCCTGATTATACAGTGGATGAATTTGTGAGTGGCATTTGTTCCAAAACAAAATTCAAATTGTTGGTGCAAAATAAGGAATTGTTTGATAGTGACATCTATGAATTCTTTTTGCGCAAGTTGGGCTATGAATTCAATTATGATGATCGAATCCTGTCTCGTTGCTTAGCGGATAAACGGGATATCTTGCGACTGTTAGAAAGACAAAATATGCCTGCTTTTTATCAGGGAGTGCAAAAATATCTAAAAGACATGGAAGATGTGAAAGAATATGCATTGGAATCCATTGAATATGACTGTTTGAATTGGATATTGGATGTTGAACTGAATGCCGAAACGTTTGCCGCTTTGATTGTTCGTTTTCCCATGTTGGACAGTTATACACAAGAAATTTGTGGCTATTTCCTATTAAAATATATTCATGATCATATAGCCGATCGAATCGATGAAAAATGGTTGGAACGATATGGATTAAGGAACTTAAAAGCGCTACAAAATCAATTTTGGATCTTAAAATTATTGATTCAATGGGAAGACTATTATGATGCATCGGTGTATTGTCAAAGTGTGTTGGAGCAAGCCTATAAAAGAAAAAATGATCGCCTGCTTTTTCATACGCAGATCACGCGTTTGTTCATTGTGATGAAGATCCAACCATCGGCTTTTGAGAGGTATGCCAATCAAGTCTTAGAAAATCCCATCATTCAGGAAGATCACGAAGATGAATATGTGTATGAATTTTATCATGTGGTTGGTTTACATTATTTCATCCAAAAGAATTATGAACAGGCATGGCATTATTTTCGACGAGCTATGAATGATGATCTGTATTATTTCCCAGAAATCATCTTTTTAAATCATATGGCAACGATCACGCCGATGAAATTGCCGGCGGAATTAAAGGAACAAATTCAAGTGCCACAAGATCAAAAAATTTATCAACCTATTTATCGTTATTTTTGTTTAAAGAATAAAAAAGAATCTTATGATACGCTCGCAACCTATTTATGGGATCATTGTTGCAAAGGATTGGATCGTTTTTATCCATCATGGGTCATGAAAGATATCATCCAAACCGAATTTGAGTGGATTGCCAGCCAGACTGGTGATAAGAAATATTTAAATCGATTCTTAGAGGAAACCAAATGAAACGTGTACTAACCATTCAAGATATTTCATGTATTGGCAAATGCTCCATCACGATTGCGTTGCCGGTTTTATCGACCATGGGGGTGGAATGTGCCATCTTGCCGACAACTTTATTGTCGTGTCATACGGCTTTTCCAACGTTTAAAAGTTATGATCTGACCGATCATATGATGGCTATTGTCGATACGTGGAAGCAACAAGATATTCATTTTGATGCGATCTACACCGGGTATTTGGGTTCTTTTAAAGAAATTGAATTGGTCAAACAAATCATTCATTCATTTGAAGACGATGATCCATTGATCTTTATTGATCCGGTCATGGGTGATCATGGCAAATTATATGCTGGATTTGATGAGGCATATGTGCAAGAAAATACGACATTGTGTTCTTTAGCCGATATCATTGTGCCCAATGTAACGGAAGCGGCTTATATGACGCATATGCCCTATCAATCCAAATATGATGTTGGTTATATTCGATCGATGTTGGATCGATTGATTGAAATGGGAGCAAAACATGCAGTCATTACCGGGGTTTCGCTATCGCCAGGAAAAACAGGTGTCTATGGATTTGATGGTCATTCGTATTTTTCTTATCAAAACAAACACTACGATGCCATTTTTTATGGTACGGGCGATTTATTTGCGAGCACAACGGTGGGTGCTTTGGTACAAGGCTATGCCATGGAAGATGCGTTTCAATTGGCATCGGACCATACGGCGCATACGATCGATGTGACCATGCAAGATCCAGATCGAGTGTGGTATGGGGTTGATTTTGAATCGACACTATGTGATTTAGGCAACATAAAAAAAGGATGCAATCGAATATAATAAAGAAAAAAGAAAGAGGGAACAATGTTTAAAGAAGAATATGAAACAGTCGCAAACATTGCAGCGAACAAGATCCAGTTCTTGAAAAAGAATCCGATTGGCATGTTTGTGATGTCCATGATGGCTGGTGCTTTTATTGGCTTTGGGATTTTATTGAGTTTTACAGTTGGCGGTGCTTTGAACGGCTTACCAACACGATCATTGGTGATGGGTGCTTGTTTTGGATCGGCACTCAGTTTGGTCGTGATTGCGGGGGCTGAACTCTTTACCGGAAATAATTTGGTGCTGAGCGCCGGATTGCTCAAAAGAAAAGTATCTTTTCGAGATGTTGTGCGATTTTGGATCCTATGTTGGTTTGGCAACTTAGCGGGCGGCATGGTACTTGGTATCTTATTTCATCTGGCAGGCTTAAATACAGGTGCCACGGCACAAGCCTTTCAGGCAGCAGCCAGTCTTAAGACCCAAGCTCCTTGGCTTTCGTTATTTATGAAGGGCATATTGTGTAATACTTTAGTTTGTATTGCGACATGGTGTGGCATAAAATGCAAATCGGAATCGGGCAAGCTCATCATGATATTCTGGTGCTTGTTGATCTTCTTCACTTGTGGATTTGAACACAGTATCGCCAATATGACCGTCTTTATGGTTGCCTTATGCAGTAAGGGTGTTTTGTTGAGTGGCTGTATCTATAATCTATGTGTTGTGACTTTGGGCAACATGGTTGGTGGCATACTATTTGTGGCCATTCCTTATTATTTAGCTTCGAAAGAACGATAAACGTCAATCTTGTTGATATTGACGTTTTTTTATATGAAACCATCAACAAATATGATATAGTAGGATAAGAAAGAGCTTACAAATATGAAGGAACGTCAAGCAGGTATATTATGTCCACTATTTAGTGCCCCTGGCAATCAGGGAATTGGTGATCTTGGTGCCAAAACCAAGATGTTCATTGATGTCATTGCGGATGCCGGTTATACAGTTTGGCAAATCTTGCCCATTCAATATACCGGAAGATCGCATTCACCGTATCAATCGTATTCTAGTTTTGCGGGGGATCCTATCTATATCAATATTGATCGATTGTGTGAAGTTGGTTTATTGACACAAAGTTCCATCGTGAACTGCAACAAATTTAAAAATCGGGTGGAGTATGATAAAGTACGCGAATTTAAAGAAGTCTATTTTCGTCGTGCGTTTCGTGCGTTTAAAAAACATTTTGATGCATTCCGACAGGACTATGAACAATTTGAGAAAGAAGCTTTTTGGCTCAATGATTGGGCGCATTTCTATTTGTTTGCGACGATCCATCATACAACGCATTGGCAGGATTGGCCGGTAGCCTATCGGGATTGGTTTCAAGGTGAACATAGCATCGATTTGAGTGACTATGCGGATGAATTGGCATATATCAAATTTCTGCAATTTATGTTTTATCGCCAACTGAACGAATTATGTGTCTATGCACATCAAAAAGGGGTTTCCATCATGGGGGATGTTCCTTTCTATGTCGATTTGGATAGTGCCGATGTATGGAGCAATCGTGCTGATTTCATGTTGGATGAAAAAGGCAATCCTCAATTTGTAGCAGGATGTCCACCGGATTATTTTAGTGAAGATGGGCAACGATGGGGCATGCCTACGTATAATTTTGAACATATGAGCAAGAATGACTATGCATTCTGGGTCAAACGAATGTCGTGGATGCATCGTTGTTTTGATATCATTCGTATTGATCATTTTCGTGCTTTTGCGAATTATTGGCGGATCCCAGCGGATAGTGATACCGCCCGCATTGGCACTTGGATCGATGCACCGGGTGAAGACATATTAAAACGGATACGAACGGCTTGTCCCAATATACAATTGGTTGCGGAAGATCTAGGTGGCGACATTGTTTCCCGAGTTTATGATCTGGAAAAAGAATTTGATATTCCGGGCATGGAAGTCATAGTTTTCCAACTGGAAACAAAATTATTGCGTAAACCGATTCGTGAAAATGTCGTGTTATATTCGGGTACTCATGATAATGCCACGATCAATGAATCCTATGCGCATTTTTCCAACAATCATCGGATCAGTTTACGACGCTTCTTTAAAAAACGTGGATATACACATCGTAAATTTAACGATATGGTTTGTCACTTCCTATTGGATAGTGAAGCTGATCTGGTAATCTTGCCTATTTGGGATATTTGCGGATATAAAGAAGAAGCACGCATCAATGTACCGAGTACATTGAGCGATCAAAATTGGATCTGGAAATTAAAAGATTTTAAGACCTTTCCCGATGAGATCAAAAAGACAAAGGAATGGATCAAAAAGGCGAATCGATAAAAAAGTTGGAATTTCTTCCAACTTTTTATAATGTTTTGCCAGTTAATAAATGATAGGCTTCTTTGTATTTATCAATGGTCTTATCAATGACATCTTGTGGTAAATGATAATCACTATTTGGATTGGCTTTTAACCAATCGCGTACAAATTGCTTATCAAAAGAGGGTTGACTTTGTCCTGGTTGATAGCCTTCGACAGGCCAGAAACGAGAACTATCTGGTGTCAACATTTCATCTCCTAAAACAATGGTTCCTTTTTCATCCAATCCGAATTCAAACTTTGTATCCGCAATGATAATGCCTTTCGATAGGGCATAGTCGGCACAAGCTGTATACAATTTTAACGTATACTCCTTGATCTTTTTGGCATATTCCTGTCCATGTCCTGGAAAGGCTTTTTCTAATACATCGATACTTTGTTCGTAACTGATGTTTTCATCGTGATCGCCAAGATCCGCTTTCGTACTTGGGGTATAAATCGGTTCTGGCAGTTTATCGCATTCTTTTAATCCGGCTGGTAACTGGATCCCACATACGGTGCCATTCTTTTGATAGCTTGCCCAACCACTACCGGTAATATAACCACGAACGATGCATTCGATCGGAATCATTTTTAGTTTCTTGACTAACATGGAATTGCCATTGAATGCAGGTTGGGAGAAATAAGCTGGCATATCTTTTGGATCCACGGAGATCATATGATTGGGAACGATATCTTTTGTGTAGTCAAACCAAAATTTGGACATTTGTGTCAAAACGGTTCCTTTTTTGGTGATCTTATTCTTTAAAATAACGTCAAAGGCGGAAATTCGATCGGTCGCAACCATGATCAAGGAGTCGCCATTGTCGTAAATTTCACGTACTTTTCCTGCTTTTATAGGTTTGAATTCTTTCATGATGTTTATATCCTCCTGTCGTCTTTTATGATAGCGAAATGCATGAAAAACTTCAATGAGAGATTCTTCTCGTAAAGTTTTTATAAAGTTCTATCTTTTTTTCATTTCTTATATTATACTTCTTATGTTTAATTAATGAAACAATATGTTTAATTAAAGAAACAGGAGGGGATCTATGGAAATTGGTTCAAAATTGAAAGAATTACGACTCAAAAATGGGTTGACTCTTTCTGAATTGGCATCACGATCCGAAGTGACCAAGGGATTTTTATCACAGTTGGAAAGAGATCTGACCAGTCCCAATATCTCGACATTAGAAGATATCTTAGAAGCTTTGGGGACAAATTTACAGGAATTTTTTTCTGAACAGCCAGAGGAACAAATCGTCTTTCGCAAGGAAGATGTGTTTGTGGATGCACAAACCAATGAAACCATTCATTGGATCGTTCCCAATGCACAGAAGAATCAAATGGAGCCGGTACAGGTGGTGCTTCATCCGCATCAATGTACCCGTCAGATCGAATCACATGCCGGTGAAGAATTTGGCTATGTCTTATATGGACGTGTCAAGTTGCACTATGGCGATCGAATGGAAACGATCAAGCGGTATGAAACCTTCTATATTTCGGGTCAACATACCCATTATTTAGAAAATGCCACTGATCGAGATGCTGCCGTTTTATGGATCAGCACACCACCTATATTTTAAGAGGGAGAAAGTTTATGGAAGAGAAGAAGAAAATCATTGAATTTCGTCATATTGTGAAGAACTTTGATGATCAAGTCGTTTTAAAGGGAATCGACTTGGATATTTATGAAAATGAGTTTGTGACCTTGTTGGGGCCTTCAGGTTGTGGCAAGACCACTTTATTGCGTATCTTAGCGGGGTTTTTAGACCCCAATGAAGGATCCATCATCTTTAATGGGACCGATATCAAAGATCTACCACCGTATAAACGAGAATTAAATACGGTATTTCAAAAGTATGCCTTATTTCCACATATGAATGTGTATGACAATATTGCCTATGGTTTAAAAATTGCCAAAATGTCAAAAGATGTCATTGATCAAAAGGTCATGCGTATGTTGAAGTTGATTGGTTTGGAAGGCTTTGAAAAACGAGATGTGACCTTGTTGTCGGGTGGACAACAACAACGTGTTGCCATTGCCAGGGCCTTGGCCAATGAGCCACGGGTCTTGTTGTTGGATGAACCATTGAGTGCATTGGATATGAAATTGCGCAAAGAAATGCAGTATGAATTAAAAAATATTCAACAAGAAGTAGGAATCACTTTTATTTTTGTGACTCATGATCAAGAAGAAGCATTGACAATGTCCGATAAGATCGTGGTCATGAAAGAGGGCGAGATCCAACAGGTCGGTAGTCCCGAAGATGTCTACAATGAACCGGTCAATAAATATGTGGCCCAGTTTATTGGGGAATCCAATATTATGAATGGGGTCATGTTGGAAGATAAAAAAGTAAAATTTGATGATATCGTCTTTGATTGTGTCGATGTTGGTTTTAAACCCAATGAACCTGTTGATGTCGTGATTCGTCCTGAAGATATTGATATCGTGGATGTGGATCAAGGCAAGATGACAGGAACCATTGAATCGGTGCTGTTTAAGGGCGTGCATTATGAGATCATGGTTGAGACGGTACCAGGTACATCGGTCAATGTGAATATGCATGTGCAAAGTTTCAATGAAGTCACAAGCAGTGATGGCAAGGAAAAGATTTCTGCCAATGATTTTTATGTGGATCTGGAAGATATGAAAGATATAGATGAAAAAGAAATGATTGCGCGTGCAGATGCTCAAGCGTGGGATCCCGAAACCGATGAATTGATTTCCATCAATTCCGTGGAGACCAATCTTGAAAACAAGATAGGGGAATACACCATTACATTTTCAACGAGCAATAAAACATCGATTACACGTAAAATTTGGGTCATTGACCAACGAGTGGTGGAAAATAAAAAGGCCAATGAAGCCATTAGTGCCTTTAATTTCTTTAAGACCGCAGATGAGATCCAGGAAAGTCAAACATTGGATACCGATTTAAAAACATGGGCCAATGCCCAAGCATGGAAATTGGACAACGAAGAGGAAACGATTGATTTGTATGTGGATTATGATTTTGATCCCGAAAACATCAAAGAAGGCATCTATCGGGTGACATTCTCGACGGAAGGCCATGAATTTAAGATCCATACCACGGATTATGCACAGAAAGGGAAAGAAGTCGGTTTAACTTTCTATCCAGAAGATATCCATGTGATGGAGAAGATGGGATTCTAATGAAAAAGTTTCGTCAATTGGTCCTTCCATATTTGATTTGGAGCGTATTGATGCTGTTGGTACCGATGCTTCTGATTGCGATGTATTCGTTCATGTCAGATGGCAACAGTATCGTTCCTTTTCAGTTGACCATTCATCATTATGTTCGTTTTTTTACTGACCCTGACTTTGTCTTGATCTTGTGGCGTTCGTTGATCATTGCCCTAAAAACAACCATCATTTGTTTGTTGCTGGGGTATCCCATTGCGTACTACATTGCCAATAGTGAAGAAAAGAAACAAAATCTCTTGATTCTTTTGATCACTTTACCGATGTGGATCAATATGTTGGTTCGTACCTATGCCTGGATCGGTCTATTGGCTCCTGATGGTATCATTTCCTGGCTCTTGGGCTTGATTGGGATCCATACAGAACTTTTATATACGGAAAAAGCCGTTCTTTTAGGCATGGTTTATAACTTTTTGCCCTTTATGATCTTACAGATCCAGACCGCTTTATCCAAAATGGATAAGTCTTTATTGGAAGCCAGCAATGATCTTGGTGCCAATCAGGTGCAAACCTTTATCTATATCATTTTTCCATTATCCCTGAGTGGTGTAGTGAGTGGTATCACCTTGGTTTTCTTGCCGGCCGTATCGAGTTTCTTCATTCCAAAATTATTGGGAGGCGGCCAATTCTTCTTGATTGGTAATGTGATCGAAAATCAATTTATTACCGTTGGTGAATGGAATTTTGGATCTGCCATTAGTATGATCATGGCCGTGATCATGATGCTTCTGATGATGTTGGTTCGAAATATTGAGAAAAAAGGTGCTGTCCAAGGAGATCGTCTATGAAACAAAAGAAACGATATGTAGGCAAGATCTTATTGATCCTTTCATTGATCTTTTTCTATTTACCCATTGTATTCATGGTGATCTTCTCCTTTAATGACAGTAAGTCCTTGACGCACTTTACAGGATTTTCACTTCGTTGGTATCGGGCCATGCTGCAAAGTCACGGGATGATGTCCAGCTTGTATATCACCATTATTGTGGCGGTATTGGCTACCATCATTTCAACCATTATTGGCACGATGACAGCCATTGGCTTGTCGCAATCCACCAAACGCGTGCGACAATTTATCACACGGGTGGATGATTTTCCATTGATGAACCCTGATATCGTAACGGCCATTGGCTTGATGTTATTGTTTATCACATTTCGCGTGGAAAAAGGATTTGTGACCTTATTATTGGCACATATTGCGTTTTGTATTCCCTATGTGATCCTTTCTGTGATGCCGCGGATTCGCCAATTGGATCCCAATTTAGCGGATGCTGCCATGGACCTCGGGGCGACCCCATTTCAAGCTATTACCCAAGTAATCGTACCTCAGATCACACCGGGAATCGTTTCGGGAGCTTTGATCGCATTTACGATGTCCTTTGATGATTTTATCATTTCTTATTTTGTGACCGGAAAAGGCGTAAAGAACTTGAGTATCATGGTCTACACGATGTCCAAACGAGTCAATCCAAGTGTCAATGCGATTTCGACCATTGTGGTCATCTTGATTACGATCCTTTTGTTGATCATCAATATTGTGCCATTGGTTCGAAAAAAAGAGACGGAAACATCCATGACCATGCAGCCAAAGAAACGCTGGCCAAAATGGGTTGGTGCAGGTGTTGTGATCGTTGCTTTGGTGGTATCGTTGTTTGGTATGCATCGCGTTGGTAATCAACCGTATGCGGGACAAACGCTACATATCTATTTGCCAGGAGAATATATTAGTGATGAAATGGTGAGTGATTTTGAAGATCAAACTGGAGCCACGGTGGTGATGGACAATTTTGATTCCAACGAACAAATGTATATCAAAGTGGCCAACGGGGAAAACTATGATTTGTTGATTCCTAGTGACTATATGATCGAGCGATTGATCCAAGAAGATTTGTTGAAAAAAATTGATCAAAAGAAGATGAAATCAACATTTGAAAAGATCAATCCCGATATCTTACATGCATCTTTTGATCCAAACAATGACTATAGTGTTCCTTATTTCTGGGGCAGTGTCGGCATTAGTTATGATAAACGAAAAGTTAGTTTGGCAGACTTAGAATCGGAAGGCTATAATATTTTCTTAGATACGAAGTATAAAGGCGATATTTATCTTTATGATTCGGAACGTGATTCGGTCATGATGGCTTTGAAAGCATTGGGCTATTCCATGAACACAAAAGATACTTCACAACTCAATCAAGCCAAGGATTGGTTGAGTCAATGTGTGACGACCATGGAACCGGAAATTGTTACGGATGAGATCATCGATAATATGGCCAACGCTAGAAAAGCACTTGGCTTGGTCTATTCCGGTGATGCTGCTTATATCATGAGTGAAAATAAGAATATGGGATTCTTTATGCCAAAGGAAGGAACCAACATCTGGACCGATGCGATGGTCATTCCTAAAAATGCAAGTCATCCAAAGTTAGCCATGGAATTTATGAAGTTTGTTACGAATTATTCAGAAGCAAAGAAAAATTCCGAATTTGTGGGGTATACATCTCCGAATCTCAAAGTAGAAAATCACTTAGCGAAAACGACATTTAAGGGCATCAATGCGTATACACCGCGAACAAAGTATCCAAAAGATGAAGTGTTTGGGTATGATGCCAAGACACGCAAAGTCATTGCGGAACTATGGAGCGAGATCAAGGTCATTGCTTCCAATGCAGAATAAGAGGTTATTATGAAAGTAGAAGAAGTGTTAGAAAAAGCCCGTACTCAAATGGGAACCAAGTGTAAATCTTGTCCTGTTTGTGATGGCAGGGCTTGTCGAAATACGATGCCTGGACCCGGTGCGAAAGGGACAGGCAGGGTTGCCATGCATAATTATGAGGCATGGCAAAACATTGCGTTAAATATGGATACCTTATGTGAGAATGTTGAGGCCGATACGACCTTCTCTTTCTTTGGCAAGACATTTCAATATCCCATTTTTGCCGGTCCGGTTGGCCATGTAGAATTGCACTATGGGGATAAATACGATGATCAAGCTTACAATCATATTCTTGTTTCGGGTTGTCATCAAGCAGGCATTGCTGCCTTTACTGGCGATGGGATGAATGCGGATACGATGAAAGTGGCTTGCCAAAGCATCAAGGAAAATGATGGTATAGGCATACCTACGATCAAGCCTTGGAATGAGAAAGTCTATCTGGAAAAATTAGAGATGGTCAAAGAAGCAGGTGCATTTGCGGTAGCGATGGATGTAGATGCAGCTGGTTTACCCTTTTTAAAAGGAGTCGTACCACCAGCCGGACGAAAGACGGAACAAGAACTTCGATCCATTATTGAAAAAACACCGCTACCTTTCCTTGTCAAAGGCATCATGAGTGTGAAAGGGGCCTATAAAGCATGGCGTGCAGGGGCCAGTGCCATTGTGGTATCCAATCATGGTGGTCGTGTCTTGGATGGTTGTGCGCCAACGGCTGAAGTATTGCCCGAAATTGTGCGAGCCATCGATGGACGTATTCCCGTCTTAGTGGATGGCGGCATTCGTACGGGTGTCGATGTGTTCCGAGCTCTAGCCTTAGGTGCAGATGGTGTATTGATTGCACGACCATTTGTCAATATGGTCTATGGTGCCCAAGAAGAAGGCATCCAAGCCTTGGTTGATCAATTGGGGTCAGAATTAAAAGATACGATGGAAATGTGTGGTGCCAAAGATCTTAGCTCCATCCATGAAGACATGATTCGCCTTTAAAACAAGAAGGAAGGATTCAAGTTTTGGATAAAAATGCCAGATATCCTATGCATAAAGGGTATCTGGCATTTTCTCTGTGTAGTGATCATTCATCAAGCAAGGCAAACAAGCGTTCTTTTTCCGGTGCATAAAGACCAATGACAGGAAGCGATAGATCTTCTTCTTTTAATAATTGTTTCAATGCTTGCATATAGATGCCTTCTTTTTTGACCAATTTGACGGTACTTACTTTTTTTGCCCAGGTATTTCCATCTTGATACGAGCCACCCCATTGTCCGGAACAGGTGTATTTGACGCCACAGCTTGGACTACCATCGATTCCCACAAAGCCAAGAACTTGATATTTTCGTTTATCATTGAGATATTCTTTCGCTTGGAGGATATAGGGATATAAGAGTTCTTGGCAATGTTTGCGAAAAAAAGGATTATCGAATTGATTGGATACATGGCCCCATCGTTTGCATCCATACAAAGTAAATTCAGGACAAGGCAATTGAATGAATTGAACCCCTTGTTCTAAAGCTTTTTTAAGGAAGGCTAAGCGAACTTCTTCCTCTTGGCGTAAGGATACACGATCATCCATCACAACTTTGGATGCGGTATTTAAAATACAATGGGAAACAAAAAGGATCTTTTTCATTGGATCTCCTTTCCAAAATAGGCTTGGGCTTGATCAATGGTGATGATTTTTTGATCAACGGCTAAAGCTTGCATGAGGCGAACGATCAATGGCGGTTCGATATGTGCTTCCTTTAATAATTTTTCATCATAGAAGAAATCGGTTGGATGGCCTTCAAATACAATTTGGCCATGCGCCATTACGAGAATATCATTAAATTGGTTGGCGACAAAATCCATATCGTGCGTGATCGTCAATGTCGTGACTTGTTTGTCGTGGAGAACATCTAAGATATGAGCCAATAAAGCTCTTTCTTTTTGATCTAAGCCGGCTGTCGGTTCATCAAGGATGATCGTGTTAGGATGCATCGCAACGATGGCGGCAATACATACAAATTTACGCATCGTGATGGATAGATCATACGGATGTTGTTGGGCAACCGCTGTCAATTGACAAAGTTCCAATGCGGCTTGTGTGCGTTCTTGGATTTCACCTTCGGGTAACTTTTGGCGATACAAAGCATATTGAATTTCTTTTTCGACACGATTATTAAACAATTGATCGTTGGGATTTTGGAAGATATAGCCCACCTTTTGAGAAACTTGGGCGATGGTCGCATGGTGCGTGGATTGCCCATCAATGAGCACAGTACCACTTTGCGGCTGACACAACCGATTGATGTTTTTTGCCAAGGTGGTTTTCCCTGATCCATTTTGACCCAGGATCGCAATTTTTGCCCCGGAAGCAATGGTATGATCAATATTTTTTAAGACAGGATGAACCCCATCATAGGCATAATTCACATGATTGATCTGGATCATAAATACTCCTTTCTAAACAACTGGACAGCTTGTTCAAAAGTAACGGGATACGTATTTTTTTCTAAATGAAGGGCCTGTGCCAATTGTGTCATGGTTGGATAGGCTAAGCCTTCAATCTCTTGGGAATAAATATCTTTGGGTGCGCCTTGGGCAATGATCTGACCAGCTTGTAAGACGATGATTTCATCACTAAATTGAGCCATTAAATCTGCATCGTGATCGATACATACAATGGTTTGGACTTCTTTTTTTAATGTGTGAATGATTTGATAAACTTCTTGTCGGCCAAGCGGATCAATTTGACTGGTTGGGTCATCGAAGATCAAGATGCGAGGATGTAAAGCCAAGGCAGAGGCAATGGCCAATCGTTGTTGCTGACCACCCGATAAATCATAGGGATGATGAAAAGCTAGATCCCGTAGATTGGTTTTGGTGAGGGCTTCATCGATGCGTGCATCAATTTCGGTGGGGTCCAGGCCAAAATTTTCAAGTGCAAACGCAATTTCTTCAATAACAGTTTCGGTTACGGCACTGATTTGATTGAAAGGATCTTGAAAAACATAGCCAATTTCTAAGGATAATTCATGTATATCTTTTTCATTGGCAGGGATGCCATCATAAAAGACTTCACCCTCAAAGCAACCTTTCGCAAAAGTAGGAATGAAACCACGCAGAATGGAGGCCAATGTGGATTTTCCTGAACCATTCAATCCGGTAATGGCATAGAATTGGTGTTCATATAGAGATAAATCAACATGGGCAATCGCGTATTGTTGGCTAAAAGGATATTGATAACTGACATTTTTTAATTGAATACATGGTTTCATAAGAAAATCACCACCCCGCATACAAGACATAGATATAGGCATCCCCCCAACAAAAGATATTTTTCATATCCATTTTTTCGGATCACGATGATCTGGGTATGGGGACCTTGATAATGAAATCCTTTGGCTTCCAGACATAAGACCCGATCGCCATTATCGGATAAAGCGCTAAGGATAATGGGAATCAAGCTGGGTAAAAACGCTTTGGCGCGTTGGATCAAAGAACCATGAATTTCTAAGCCACGTGCTTGTTGGGCTTCCAAGATCCGGGTGGAGCGTAGTCGTAATTGTTGGATGGTTTGAAATGTGGATAATAACACAAAAGATATTTTTCGATTCATGCCTTTTTCTTCCAATGCATAGATCCATTCTTCATTTTGTGTGGTCAAGAAAAACCACAATAAGATACCAGAAATATTTAATAGGCTCAAAGATAAAGTGAACCCTTTTCTTATGCTTTCGAAATAAATCGTAAAAATAAAAAAATGACCAATGGGTGTTTGTCCACGAATCAAAAGGGTTTGCGATAGTAAGATGATCAAAACGAGAAAATAGATGGGTCCACTTTTTTTGATAAAAAGTGGACCAATGGCGGACAAAAAGACAAGAATAAGGAGGAAACCATAAGAAACAAGGCCGCCAAGAGGTAAGGTGTTCGTGTGGATCGTCATCAGCAGCAAATAAGCGAGAATATAGATAGCAACGATCCATAATTTCGTAAGCGGGTGGCTACCCGCAATTCGATTCTTTTTATGTATTTGTACTTGTTCGATCCACATAAAATCCTCTCCTTTTCTATTTGATATATTTTTCGCCAAGCTGGAATTGAATCAGTGTTTTCTTTGGCAATACACGAATGATCGCAAAGACTACCAAGATGGAAAGAATGCGATCCAAAAAGTTAAATACACCATTGGTACCAATCACGGCAGTCCAAATATTTTGGCCAGAAGCCAATAAGACCGAAGCAATGACACTGGCTCCATTTCCGGTCAGGCCACCAAAAGCAAATACAAGAATGGGAGCGGAAACGATAATGGAAACCAAAGTAATGATGACAATCGAGATAGCGATTTTCAATGGTGTTAAAAAGAAGTCTTTTTTGGATAAGTAACCTGCAATCAAGCCGACAACTAAGTTAACGGGAATAAAGGCAAAATTGACTGGATTGATGATACCAGCCACAATATTGGTCAAGACCCCGGTCGTAAGGCCGACAATGGGACCGGCTAAGATGGCTGATAATAAGGTACCAATCGTATCTAAATAAAGGGGTAGTTTTAATAGGTCATTGAGTTGGCCGCCAATAAAGTTGATGGCTACACCAACAGGAATCAAAAGTAGGGCATAGGTTGAAAAGGCAGATGTATTCGTTTGACGTTGAATTGTGTTTGTGGTTGACATAGTATTTCTCTCTTTCTATTTTTTCTATTTATTTGTTTGTATGGAACAACAACACATCCAACAATTGGTCGCATGACGATAGTTAAAGATCATTTGATTGAGTGCTCCTTTCTAGTATGGTTCTCATCTTAATCATTGATTGGGACTTCGTCAATTGTTTGGATATAGTAGTTTTTTAATGGAATTATAGTCAAAAATTATACATATAAATAAATTTTTTATCAAAAACGAAAAAAACAGATTGGATATCTTCTATATATAAATAATTTTTATAACTTAAAGGCTAAAAAAAAACGATGGCTGATTGCCATCGGACTTAAATATATTGATCGTTTTGCGATTGATGAATGACCAAACGATAACTGATGAAGAATAAAAGAATGATAAATAAGAAGAACCAGTAATTATCGGATGTAGCCAGATAATCATAAGTTCCATGAATCAATACAGGAACAAGGAAGGCTAGAATTCGATAAAGCGTGGCTTGCGCATATTGGGCGCGGCCTTCGGCTTTCTTTGCCATGCCGTACCAAACCCCCATGAAGATGCCGAAACAAGCATGTCCGGGAATGGCGGTCAGAGCGCGTACAAATGCCACATTCAAGCCATAATTGAAGACATAGAGAATGTTTTCCATCAGGGCAAAGCCTAAAGAAACGGAAATACAATAAACAATGCCATCAAACATGCAATTGAATTCGCGCGATTTCCATGTACCCCGGTTCACAAAGAGATATTTTAAGCCTTCTTCGGTACAACCAACTACACCAAAATAGGCAATGAATTTTGAAGTTGCCTGATTCATGAGTACATCTTCAATCAATGCTGCCAAGGCGGTCGCTACCATGCCATACACAACCAATTGGATGATCAAGTCAAGAGGTTCTCGTTCCATGCGATCCAGTTGATAGACTTTGATCAATAAGAAAATGGCAGGCACGACAGCGGCAAATAATAGGATTCTTGGGCCATAAAATAAAAACATAAAATCACCTGGATTTATTATATAATAAAGTGCAGAAAATGGAGAATAGAATATGGATATAAAAATTATCGAGGCGATTGCTTCTCAATTGGATATTCAACCCAAACAAGTGGAAGCCGTCTTGTCCTTGTTGGAAGAAGGCAGTACGGTTCCCTTTATTGCGCGATACCGTAAAGAAAGAACGGGAAACTTGGATGAGGAACAAATTCGTGTCATCGAAGAACAATATACCTATCGTCAAAATGTGGAAAAGCGGAAAGATGAAGTTTTGCATCGGATCGAGACGGTGGGCTCATTGAGTCCGGAAATCAAGGCTTCCGTCTTGGCTTGTACCAAACTAGCTGAGCTTGAAGAAATTTATCGTCCTTATAAACAAAAGAAAAAAACGCGGGCAGGCATAGCGATTTCACGTGGTTTACAACCATTGGCCCAACGTATTTTAGCTTGTCCGAAAGACTGGCAGGAACAAGAAATTGATGCGTATCTGAATGAGGAAATACCGGATCGGCAAACGGCTTTGCAGGGAGCTATGGATATCTTGGCGCAACAATTCAGTGAAGATCGTGCGCTTCGCGATACCATTTTTACTTCCATGATGAAATATGGTCGAATCGAAACGCAAATGAAAAAAGATGCCGAAGATGAGAAAAAGGTCTATCGTATGTATTATGATTTTTCAAGTCGGATCGATCGCATCGCCAATCATCAGATCATGGCAATCAATCGAGCGGAAAAAGAAAAAGTCATCACGGTGCATGTGACTTGTAACGAAGACTATATCCAAAATTGGGCGAATCGTCATTTTGTACGCTATCCTCATAATCCTTGTGCTATATATATAGAACAAGCCATTCAAGATAGTTTAAAACGATTGACACTTCCATCCCTGGAGCGGTTGGTTCGTTCGCAATTGAGTGAAAAAGCACAAACCAGTTCCATGGATGTGTTTTCGATGAATTTAGAAAAGCTATTGCTTCAGGCTCCGTTAAAAGATAAGACCATCATGGGGTTTGATCCAGCTTTTCGTACAGGTTGTAAATTGGCCATCATTGATGCTTCAGGAAAAGCTTTGTGTGTTGATGTGATCTATCCTCACAAACCCAATCAAAAACTATCCGAAGCCAAGCGAAAGTTTGTGCAATTATGTACGAATTATCATGTCGATATCGTGGCCATTGGCAATGGCACAGCTTCTAGAGAAAGTGAAGCGTTTGTGGCCAATGTCATCAAAGAATATCATTTGCCCGTGGTGTATTCGATCGTTTCGGAAGCGGGGGCGAGTGTATATAGTGCTTCCAAATTGGCCATCGAAGAATTTCCAGATCTGCATGTGGAACAGCGAAGTGCCATTTCCATTGCGCGGCGTTTGTTGGATCCATTATCGGAATTGATCAAAATTGATCCACAATCCATTGGGGTTGGTCAGTATCAACATGATTTGCCTCAAAAAGAATTGAAGGAGCGTCTGCATTTTGTCGTTGAAAAAGCCGTCAATCGAGTGGGCGTGAACATCAATACGGCCAGTGTATCGTTATTAGAAAATGTGTCGGGTTTATCCCATGCCATGGCTGAAAGCATCGTTTCGTATCGCGAAGAAAATGGGAAGATCAACAGTCGAGATCAAATCAAAAAAATTCCGAAGATTGGTCCGAAATCATTTGAACAAAGTGCAGGTTTTTTACGAATCGAAGATAGCAAGGAACCATTGGATCGTACCAGCATCCATCCGGAATCCTATGATTTGGCTCGTCAATTGTTGAAGCAATTGAAATTGACAACATCCGATATGGGTACACCTAAAGCTAAAGAAGCCATAGAAAAGGCAAATGCTTCTTTAAAAGGCGACGATTATACGCTGCGAGATATTTGTGATGCGATTCAGCAACCCTTGCGTGATTATCGAGAAAATAGTACCGGCCCCATCTTAAAGAAAGACGTATTGACCATGGAAGACCTTCATGTAGGCGATCAATTGGAAGGGGTCGTGCGCAATGTCGTTGATTTTGGTGCTTTTGTGGATATTGGTCTGCATGAAGATGGTTTGATCCATATTTCTAAGATGGCCAATCATCGTATTCATCATCCCAGTGAAGTGGTTGCGGTTGGTGATATTGTGACGGTGTGGGTCTATCGGATCGACGAAGAAAAAGGCAAAGTACAACTTTCTTTGGTGCAACCACGATGAAACCCGAAGAATTGATTGCGATCCTCCAGGTAGCAGGTCGTTTAAAAGAGACGACGCGACATTGTTTCTTCGAAACGGGTCGACAAGAAAGTGTGGCTGAACATAGTTGGCGAATGGCCTTGATGGCCCTGCTTTTGGAAGATGAGTTGGCTTGTGATATGGATCGAGTCATTCGTATGTGTTTGATTCATGATCTTGGTGAGGCTTTTACTGGGGATATTCCTACCTTTCAGAAAACGAATGATCAGAGACAAACGGAAAAAAATCGCTATCAAGCTTGGATCGATACATTTCCAAAAAAAGAAAAGCAGATGTTTCAGGATCTGATCAGCGAAATGGAAGCGCAACAAAGCGTGGAAGCCAAACTGTATAAAGCATTGGATCGCTTAGAAGCGGTGATCAGTCATAATGAAAGTTCCATTGAAACATGGTTGCCATTGGAATATGATCTACAATATACATATGGCCAAAAAGAAGTTCAATTTTCTGCGTATTTAAAGGATCTCAAAGCTTGCATTGATCAATGGACCACGGAAAAAATTGAAACCAATCAATCAGAATAAATTCATGTTTATAAAATTGGATTGTTCATAGGAACAGTTAGGGGGATTATGTATGTTGCATCGATATATGTTGTATTTGACCATTTATTTGATTGTATTTGTAGGATTGTTGCTTTTATTGATTTTCTTTCGAAAAGCCAAACGTGTCTATCCCATTGTTTTTGGATGTGCATTGGTTTTGGAAGTCATTTTTATGCATAATTATATATTCGATATGCCACAAGCTTTTTCGCAAAACTATGAAGTTAAAACAGGAACCATACAATCTGTGACGGGAACGGATTTTAAAGTAGGTGGTGTTCTATATCGTGGGGATACCAATGGCTTGAAAAAAGGAGATAGCGTATCGTTTGAATATTTATCGCATACGCATTATGCCGCAATTCGTACGGTCAATGATCAAAAGCCGGCCATAAAGGATGAGGGATAAAAATGAAACCACAAAAGTTTGAAGTGCTGTTTGATGGTGCCTATTTATGTTTTGCGCTCCTTGCGGGTGTGTTGTTTTTATGTCGTGGCCAAATATTGTGTGCCATTTGGGCTTGGATCCTATGTTTCGGGGATGCGTTTCATTTGCTTCCCAGGATGCAAAGCTTATTGAAAACACCGGATGATACGGTGAATCAAAGAATGAATCGAGGCTTACAGATTTCATCGATTACCATGACTGTTTTCTATATTCTTTTGTATTATATATGGCAAGAAACCTATGCTTTAACGGTTTCTCATTGGATCCTTGTTTTGATTTGGATCACGGCCATTTTACGTATCGTGATTTGTTTGTTGCCCCAAAACCAATGGGGACAACCCGATGCACCAATGACATTGTCTTTACTTCGAAATGGTATTTTCCTCATTACCGGTTTATTGGTCGTTTATGTATTTGCGAAAGTATCCAATTGGTACATGGTGGTATCCATTTTGATTTCCTTTGGTTGTTACTTACCTGTTACGATAGGATCACATAAACATCCAATGATTGGCATGTTGATGGTACCAAAGACATGTGCCTACATTGCCATGTTGTTGTATTTTTTATAAAGTTCGAAGAGTAGATATAAATGGGGGAATAACCGAATATCAAAATTTCGGATAACCGTAAAAAAAGTTGTAACGAATAGATACTTGATCATTCCGTTACAACTGCTTTTTTTATTATTTATTTTTATTGTTCAACATTCACTTGGATTTCAAAATTAATTTCATCAAAATTGGCATCAGTATATCCATCTGCTAATAAAGTAAAATTATTTTGATCCATTTTAGGAAATACTAAAATTCCAGAATTAGTAATACCATTTAGAATTTCATAGGATAATTGCGGATAGTCTCCTTCGTACTCTGATAAACTACTGTTATCCTGCTCAATTTGAGTTCCATTCATTGTTAGCTTGATATCATAATTATTCAAATCAAAAGTATCTCCACTGTTGTTTACCACAGTGACGTATACACGTGTTTCTTCTTCAGCATATTCAATTTTATCAATTGTCAACTTAATACCGTTAATTTCTTGGCTAGCATTTGGTGAGATTGTTTTTTTAGCAGGAACAACTAAATCTATATAACTGCTTTTTTTGACTTTAGCAGAAGATATTTCTGGCATAGTAATTTTATTACCTAAATTATTTTCTGCTTCAAGAGTACCATTGATCATTCCGTCAACTGTAACATAATCATCATTATTGAATTTTGGAGTGCTTTTCAAGGATACAAAAAAATCTTGATTGTTATTTTTGATATCGTAACAAATTTGGTAACCATTTAATCCTCCGTCTTTTTTCTTCACATTAAATATTTTTCCAGATAATTTGATATATTTACCACTGTATGAATCCGGATCTTCAAAAACATTGCTGATTTCATCTTTACTTACATATTCCTTTTTTTTGGATTGTGAAGATGTGTTACTACAAGCAACAACGGATACTAGTAAAAATGCAGAAATAAATAATGTAAAAAATTTCTTGAACATAGAACGTAAAACCTCCCTTTCTCTCTCTGCTCTTGTTAACCCTATTATAACAATGCCAATACTTTTACAAAAGAAAAATTAAACATATTAGAATCAATAAAATTGAATGGCACTCCTTTTTTTAATATAAACTTGTGAATGCTTTTGTATTTTTTATAAAATTGAAAGATTCTATAGCTTGTTTAGAAGGGATATAATTTCATTGAAGAGAAGATAAGTGATTGAATTGAGACATCCGTAAGGTAAGCTCGTAAACAACGATTTATGGCTATGACTATTTATGTATCGTTGTTCTTCTCTTCGTTCATAAACAAATGGATTAGAAGTTACACATTGTTAACTTCTGATCTTTTTTTATGGTGTTTTGTTTGACATATACCCCCACAGGGTATAATATAAGCGTGCACAGGAGGTAAAAAGATGACTTGTTGTGAACCAAAACATAAACATGTACCACGTTCGGAAGCGGATCTAAAACAATTAAAAAACCGGATTCATCGAATCGTGGGTCAATTAAATGGGATTGAATCGATGTTAGAGGATAACCGATATTGCGGTGATGTATTGATTCAGATTGCTGCCGTCGAAAAAGCACTCCAATCCTTTGGATACACAATTCTTCAGGAACATTTGGAAACGTGTGTGACGGAAGACATAAAAGAAGGAAATACCGAAATCATGGACGAAGTCATGAATTTGGTGAAGCGTTTAAAATAAGGAAGTGATGGAATGAAAGAGATATTTGATGTAACTGGGATGAGTTGTGCAGCTTGTCAAGCCAATGTCACCAAGGCGGTTGCCAAGTTGGATGGTGTACAAACTGTTGATGTTTCTTTATTGGCCAATCGGATGAATGTGGAATATGATGAATCGGTGGTCAATGAAAAACAGATTTGTGATGCGGTTGCACATATTGGGTATGGAGCCAGTCTAAAGGTGCAAAAAGAAGTAGGTAAGTCTTCAATGAAGTCGGATTGGGAAGCGCGTCAAGCACGTGTGGAAGCACAGAGTCAAGCGGCTAAAAAACGGTTGATCCAATCCATCGTATTGATGATCGTTTTGATGTATATTGCGATGGGAGAGATGCTTCATTTACCGATGCCGGATTTTTTATCGGGTCCCAAAAATGCCATGATCACAACGATCATCCAGGCCTTATTGGCAACCTATGTCATCTTTATTCAAAGACATTTTTATATGGATGGATTTAAAGGATTGATTCGAAAAGCACCCAATATGGATACATTGGTGGCGTTGGGTTCGAGTGCGAGTTATGTCTATGCCTTGGCTATGACGTTTATCATGGCATATGGTTTTGGACATGGCCAAAGGATGTTGGTGGAACAAGCTCGACATGCCTTATATTTTGATTCTTCCGCAATGATCTTAACGTTGGTTTCAATTGGTAAATATTTGGAATCGAAATCCAAAGCAAAAACGGGGGATGCGTTAGGCAAATTAATGGATCTGACACCCAAAAATGCCATTGTGCTTCGAAATGGACAAGAAGTAGAAGTGGCGAGTGATTCCATTGTGGCAGGCGATATCGTTGTTGTAAAACCAGGACAACGAGTACCAGTGGACGGTACGATCATTCAAGGTGTTGGTTATTTGAATCAAAGTGCTATCACTGGAGAAAGTATTCCAGTGGAAAAACAAGTGGGGGATGATGTCATCTCGGCTACCATCAATGAAAATGGTACGTTTCAATTTCGTGCCAACCGAGTGGGTGATGATACGACATTGGCTCAAATTGTGCGATTGGTTGATGAAGCGGGTACGTCCAAAGCGCCAATTGCGCGTATTGCGGATAAAGTAGCGGGTATCTTTGTACCTGTGGTCATGGGTATTGCCCTTTTGACCTTTGTTGGGTGGATGATCTATTCGCGTGATTTCCAACATGCACTCAATAATGGCATCAGTGTATTGGTCATTAGTTGTCCTTGTGCCTTGGGTTTGGCCACGCCAATGGCAATCATGGTGGGTACCGAAAAAGCAGCTCGTTATGGCATCTTGTTGAAATCGGCCGTCAGTTTAGAAAATCTACATAACATCGATACGATTGTTTTGGATAAGACAGGTACGATCACGGAAGGCAAGCCTACGTTACAAGATCTGAAAAACTTCTCCCATCGGAAAGATGAGGCCTTGTTACAATTGAGTGCTTCCATTGAAAATGGATCCATGCATCCTTTGGGACAAGCCATTGTACAAGCGGCCAAAGAAAAAGGATTATCTTTGGATACGGTGACAAATTTTGTGAATGTGACCGGTCGAGGCGTAAAGGGAACGATTCAAGGAAAGTCGTATCGAATTGGCAATGTTGCTTTTATGAAAGAAGAACAGATTGCTTTTGATGAAAAAGTGACAGAAACTTTATCGGCATTCGCCAATGAAGGCAAGACACCTATGATCGTTGCTGATGATAATGTCGTTTTAGGTATCTTAGCGGTAGCGGATACCGTTCGTACGACATCTTTACAAGCGATTCAAGCCTTTCAAGAAAAAGGTATTCATGTGGTGATGTTAACTGGTGACAACAAACAAACAGCACAAGCCGTGGCAAAACGTTTGGGTGTCGATGAAGTTATCAGTGATGTCTTACCACAAGATAAAGAAGCAAAAGTACGTGCGTTACATGATCAAGGTCGTTTTGTAGCTATGGTTGGTGACGGCATCAACGATGCTCCAGCTTTGGTTCGTGCAGATGTGGGAATTGCGATTGGTGCAGGTACAGACATTGCGGTGGATTCTGCCGATGTGATCTTAATGAAGAATAGCCTATTGGATGTCAATACGGCTATTGATCTTTCCCAGGCAACGATTCGCAATGTGCATCAAAACTTATTTTGGGCCTTCTTCTATAATGTGATTTGTATTCCAATGGCAATGGGCATTGCCGGATGGACCATGAGTCCAATGTTTGGTGCGTTGGCTATGTCATTGAGTTCCGTTTGTGTATGTACAAATGCATGGCGATTGCGTTTCTTTAAGGAAAAGGTCGTTGCCAAAGAAGAAGCACCAAAACCAATCCAAGCAGAGGTTGAACCGATTGTGAATGAACCACATGGACAACCCGTTACAATGAGAATCAATGGTATGATGTGTGATCATTGTAAAGCTAGAGTTACCCAAGCTTTAGAAAGTGTTTCGGGGGTATCTCATGTTTGTGTGGATGTCGAAGCCAACAAAGCTGCATTTAAAGTGGATGATACAGTGACTGACAAGGAATTAAATACAGTGATCACCGAAGCTGGATATGAACCTGTATCGATTGAGCGTTCAACAGAAACCGTTGTATTGCCAATCGAAGGAATGATGTGTGAACATTGTGTAAAACGAGTGAATGATGCATTGACATCGGTAGTTGGTGTTAATCATGTACATGTCGATTTAGATAAGGCACAAGCAGAAGTTACCATGGAAAAAGATACGAAAATCGATGCTTTAAAAACAGCGGTTGAAAAGGCAGGATATACAATGAAGGAGGCATAGTTATGGGATTGTTTGGTAAAAAGAAAAAGAATACAGAAGAAACGAATGAAAAATTAGTGAATAAAACCATGTTGATTGAAGGAATGGCTTGTAACCATTGTGCGGCAACGGTTCACCATGCCTTGGTTCGTGTACCGGGTGTCAAAGAAGCCAATGTGGATATCACAAAGGGAACCGCTGCGATCCAAATGGCAGAAGGAACCAGTTTGGTCGAATTGAAACAAGCCGTCAGTGATGCTGGATATGAACCAGTCGGTTGGCAAGGCCAAGACCAGAAGCATTCTTTACAAGTACCAGATATGATGTGCGAACATTGTGTAGCAACCATCACCGAAGCAGTAAAAAATGTAGAGGGTACATCCAATGTACAAGTCGATCTGGATACAAAGACAGTTAGCTTTAATGCCAACAAACCAACATTCAGCAAAGCCGTAGAAGCAATCATTGCAGCGGGATATCATCCAGAATAAAACATACAAAAGCCGATGGAATTTTCCATCGGTCTTTTGATATGGAGAGAAAAAATAGTTAAGAACGAATGGAGGAAGGCTCACTGATCCGTTTTTGATGTTTTTCTTTTAAACGTAAGAGAATATGTTTCCAGTTCGGCATATAAACACCTTCATCTGCAGGTTGTTCTTTGATGGCTGCTTTCCGTTGTTGTTTATCTTTTTTCTGGATCCAAGATTTCACAAAACGAATAAATTCTTCTGGATGACCTAAGCTAAAATCGCCATGGGTGTAGTTCATTAACATGAAAATGTGACTGTCTGGCACTTGTTCATGAAGCAGATCCGCACTATGTTTATAGGCTTTACGAACACGCTGGCCAACCATGATTGCCATTTGACAAGTTGTCTTGTCTAGGTTTTTGGCATGGTAAAAGAATAGGTTGCTTCGAGTTGATTTTTTATCGATTCTTTCGACAATTGTTTAAAGTTTTGATAATATTCTTTTTCAGCAAAGTCTTTATTGAATTTCGTATAATACATAAACGAATTAAAGAGTTTATTTTGAGCCAGTGGATTGGCATAGACAGCCACCAGATCTGACCAGTTACGAATCTTCATTGGTTCCATGCGTGCTTCTTCGATAATGGCATGATCACAAAGGTCGGGTCGTTTGCTTAAGATGTTGATGGCGATTTGACCTCCCAATGAAAAGCCCGATAATACGGCAATATGGCCTTTGAATTTTTTATCGATGAAAGCAATGATTTCATCGGCAGCACTGTCGATGTCTTTAAAGTCATTTCCTAAAACGGGCAGAATAACTGTAAAATCTTTTTTGAGTTCTTTGGTTTCAATTTTAAAGCTAAATGTGGATAAACATTCACCGTGGATATACATGAACACGGGTTTGTTTCGTTTATTGATATATTGTTTAAACTCCATGTGTATCCCTCTTTCTTTATTTAGTATACTGCATAATTCAATATGCAGATGTTCAACTTTTTGCGAATGTTTTTGCAAATATTCATACTAGATGCTAATTTTTATGATGTTATAGTAAATTAGGGGGCCTTATGAATAAACGACATAGAGAAATTATTTTATATATTGAAGATTGCCAAAAATATAAAAGGAAATGCTCTTTAAATCGTTTGATCGATCATTTTCATGTTTCGGAGCGAACCATTCGATATGATCTTGATGAGATCTCTCGTTTTTTCACAAACAAACATTTGCCATCCCTCTTAATTGATGAAGATGGGAATATCACTTTTTTGGCTAATCATGAAGAAATTGCACAAGTCCTACAAAATAATGATTTTTATTCGTTTAAATTGAATAAAAATGAACGTGCCGCTATGATTTCTTATCTATTGCTGGAATCACCGGGTACGATGACTTTACAAGAACTAGCTGATGTTCTTTTAGTTTCTCGATCGACCATCATTCATGATGTCAATAATGCGCGGAAAATCATCTCACCTTATGATCTAGAAATTGTTCCTTTGTCTAAAGGCTTACAAATTGTTGGAAAAGAAAGTAATCGTCGCATTGTATTGATGAATATTTCCAATCAAATGAAAGTATTGGACTATTATCAAGGTCAAACCAATGATCAATTATCGGAAACAGATATACAGATCTTAGGCCAAATCATCCGGGATAATGAGTTACGATTCCATATGTTTTTGACCGATCGCTCTTTTTCTGAATTGTTACAATATTTAAAGATCATGATGCGTGAGATCAATAAAGGACGAAGTGTTGAGATTGATTATGTTTTACAACATCCATCGATGGCTGTATTGGCCGATCATATCCTTGATGCGATTGCTTGTACGTATGGCATAAAAATGATGTTGACTGAAAAATATCTACTTAGTGATATTTTATATAATTTTAAATATATAAAACGCAATGATATTGATGATCAATTGATGCGGATCCAGATCATTGCGAAAGAATTTATCGATCATTTAAATCAAGATATTCATGTGAATATCAAAAATGATTTTCAGTTTTATCAGAACTTAGTGAATCATCTTCAATCTACCTTTCAAGATATTCAAGTGAATACGAATATTGATAGAGGGCTTTTACGTACTGTCATTCAAAACAATCCACAAACTGTCAAGGCCATCAAGAAAAACATGGGGCCGTTAGAAGAAGTGGCTGGACGTAAGATTTCCGAAGAAGAAATTGCGTATATAACCATTCATGTGCAAGCAGCCATTGAAAGAAGCCGAGAACATAAGAACTCGATCTCGGTTTTATTGGTAAGTGATACAGGCTTAGGAGAAGTTACATTTTTAATTTCTAAATTACGCCGATTTTTCAACTTCAATATTGTTGGTGTGATTCCGCAACATGCTCTATCATTATATGATTTGAAAAATGTGGATCTGATTTTGACAACCGTTCCCATTCAAGAAACACGTTGTGAAAGCATTTTGGTCACACCGGATCTGAATGATGAAGAATGTATTGTTTTAGGTGATCGCATTGAGCAGATTCGATCGAAGAAGAAACATTCCGATGTGGATGAGAACTTTCGAAAACTGCAGATTCAATTGGCCAATGCCATTCAAGAATCCCCATTGGATAAAGAAACCATCTATAAAAATATCATTAGTGTATTGCGACAATTTGTATATCCAGATTCCAATCAAAATATTCAAGCCATTTTATCTTATTTGTTGAAAGGACATATTGAAATTGATGTGGAAGTAAAGGACTGGCAAGAGGCGATTCGTAAGAGTGCAAGAGTCTTGTTGGAAGAAAAATACATCAATGAAGTGTATGTTGATCAAATGATCGCAAATGTTGAAAAAGATGGACCTTACATTGTTTTATCACAAGGAGTAGCCGTTCCTCATGCTTCTCCCTATACGGGAGGATATAAATTAGGTATGTATTTGATTCGATTGAAAGAGCCTGTGTTATTTGGTGATAAAGCAGTACGTTATGTGTTCTGTTTATCTACGGTCGATAAGGACAGTCATTTAAAACCCATGTTTCATTTAATGAATTTATTAGCCAATCCCGAATTTATCCCTACCTTGGATCAATCAAAAAATCCAGACGAAATTTACTCGGTGATTCGTGATTATGAAGAAATGCTTTAGAGCACATTGATGCCGTGTTCAAGATAATTGGCTTTCAAAGCGACAGGAATAGAATCCGTTATCAGAGTGTAGGGTGAGCGTAGATCCACTTTGATGAAGTCGATCTTATCAAGCTTGGAGGCATCCGCCAAAACATAGAGAGGATGAATCGATGTGGATAGATATTCCAACAATTGGGTTTCTACCACACTGGATGTATAAATATGACCTTGTGCATCGATGGCATTGATGCCAATAAACGCTTTGTTGAGTTGAAGTTGTTTTAAGACATTGATGGCGATGGGGCCTGTCATGGACATAGATTTTTCACGAAGTTCTCCACCGACCAAATAAATTTTGATGTTTTTCTTTTGGGATAAACGCAATACGACATTGATAGAGTTAGTGACCACTTCTAAAGGAATATTGTTTGGAATTTCTTCCGCAAAGAGTTCTATGGTTGATCCACTCGCAATGAAAATGTGGTCATTGGCATTTAATTGCGTCAAGGCCTTTTTTGCGATTTGACATTTAATTTCAGTATTTACTTTTAATCGTTTATAGATCGTTGTTGATGTATCATATGTTTGTTTCGATTTTAATATGGCACCCCCATGCGTTCGTATGAGGATGCCTTTTTTTTCGAGTTCTGCCAAATCACGACGGACCGTCATAGGCGCGATATGGAACTTTTGACTCATAGTGGAAACACGAACAGAGTCATTTTGTTTCAATAATTGAATGATAGCTTGTTGACGTTGTTGCTTTTTCATACATTTATCATACGAAAAATGTTCGAAACAAACAATAATTCTTTCGAAATGTGGAAATTGGAACAAAATACACTAAAAAATTAGGTAAAAAAGATTCTTGTTTTCTATTCTGAGTGTACGAAAAGATACATTTGGAGGTAGAAACATGAAATGTGTAGCGATTGGCGATATGTTTCTAAATGAAGAGGCATTTCGCGAAGAAATCAATAAGTCTGGCTTATTTGATTCTTATCAAGGATTTACTTGGAAAGGCGATTTGGATCGTGTAGCAACACGAACATTGATTCGCAAGATTGAAACCGAAGGAAGTGAAGCGTATCCACTACCAGAAGACATTTTTAAAGCGGTAGTCGATGCAGATGTTGTTTTTGTTCACTTATGTCCCATTGGTCAAGAAGTGATCCAGCAGGCCAAACATCTGCAATATATCGTTTCTGCACGTGGAGGATTGGAAAATATTGCGGTTATGCAAGCGCAAGCCAAAGGCATTCATATCATTCATTGTCCAGCGCATAATGCCCATGCGGTCGCAGAATTGACGGTAGGTTTAATGATTTGTGAAACGCGAAATGTTGCCCGTGCCAATTATGCTTTGAAACAAGGAGAATGGCGTGAAAGCTATCCAAATTCTGGAAACATTCGTGAATTACGAAGCAGTCGTATTGGCATCATTGGTTTTGGTACGATTGGTCGTTTGGTTGCGGAACTTTTACAACCTTTCCATACAACGATTTTTGTTAGTGATCCATTCGTAGATGCAAAGGAAATCCAAGCAGCTGGATGCATACCGGTTTCCAAAGAAGAACTTTTAAAAGAAGCGGATATTGTAACGTTACATGGCCGCATTGGTCCCAATGATCCACCAATCATTGGCAAAAAAGAATTGGCATCTATGAAGTCCAGTGCATATTTGATCAATACGGCACGTGCCGTGTTGGTGGATATGGACGCCTTGGTTCATAGTCTAGAAACCCATCAAATCATGGGTGCTGCTATCGATGTCTTCCCTAAAGAACCTTTAGAAGCCAATGATCCAATCACAAAATTAGATAATATTACGATCACGAACCATCGTGGTGGCGATACAGTGGACTCGTGTATACGAAGCCCAGAACTATTGATTTCGTATGTAGAAGAAGCATTTAAAACGGGTAAAACGCGTTATATGTTGTAGGAGGCTTTTATGAAAGTAACAGATGCAAAATTTGTTCAGGATTATATAGCGATGGCCATGCATGGAGATGCCTTGGGGTGGCATGAACGGAATGGTGGTAATTTTACATATTGGCTGCAAGATGAAGATGTAGAGTCGATCAAAGAAGAGCTACAAGATTCGAATACGTGGTTTCCCATTGGTACAAGTGTTTCGTATCTAGCGAATGATTACTTTTTGATCAGTGGAACCGGTCAATTTTTTCACAATATGGAGAAAGATCCTGAACATACGATGGGGATCATTCAAGTCGACAAGACAGGTCAAAACTATCGCATTCTATGGGGATTGGCAGATGGTGGTAAACCAACCAGTGAATTACCCACTCATTTGATGAATATGGCAGTCAAAGGCAAACAGACAAAAGATAAAAATCGTGTGATCTATCATTGCCATTGTCCTAATGTGATTGCGCTTACGTTCATCCTACCTTTAGAAAGTGAAGTGTTTACACGCGAATTGTGGGAAATTATGACCGAATGTCCGGTGATTTTTCCAGAAGGTGTGGGTGTCGTGGAATGGATGGTACCCGGGGGACAATCCATAGCCATTCAGACGAGTAAAGAAATGGAAGAACATGGCTATAATGCGGTGATTTGGGCCCATCATGGCATGTTTTGTTCGGGTACGGATTTTGATCAGACGTTTGGTTTGATGCATACGATTGAAAAAGCAGCTGAAATTTGGTTGAAAGTTCACAGTGTTGTCCAGGTGCCTAGACAGAGCATTCCTTTGCAGGGATTGAAAGATGTGGGAGAAGCCTTTCATGTCACATTGAATCCAAATGCGTTATATACGAAATAGAGGGGGGTATACTTTTTTTCAAAATTGTTTGAAAAAGTCTACTCTGTTGGAATTGCAATTTTTCGTTTATATTGTAACCGTATACAAAAGGTTGCAACTTAATACTTTACGTAGAAGGAGGAAATGTGAAGTGGTAATTCTTGAATTTTTAAAATCATTGATCGATAACTTTGGAGCAGCTATCATTGTTCCTATTATTATCGGTATCATTGCTTTGATTTTCCGTGTAAAACCGCAAAAAGCATTCTTGTCAGCTTTATATGCCGGTGTTTCATTGGAAGGTATCTCATTGATGGTTGGTGCCTTTACACCAATTATTACGCCATTAGTACAAAATATGTCCGTGGTCATGAAAGGATTGACCGGTGTTAATTTAAGGGTTTTCGATGTTGGTTGGCAAGCGACCAGCTTGGTAGCATTCTCGACAAGCGCGGGTATGATTTATCTAGGACTAGGAATCGTCTTGCAGACAGTCTTATTCTTGATCAAATGGACAAAATGTTTCCAACCATCCGATTTGTGGAATAACTATTCCTATATGGTTTGGGGTGCCATGGTCATTGCCGTTACAGGTAATTTCCCATTAGGTATTGCCTGCATGGTTTTATGCAACTTATATAGTTTATTGGTTGCCGATATGTTGGCCAATCGTTGGTCCAATTATTACCAATATCCAAACTGTACGATCATTGCGATGCATAATATTGAACCAGGTATCTTCGCTATCGTATTGGATCCCGTCTTAAATTTGATTGGTATGAACAAGATCAAATTGAATCCACAATCTATTCAGGAAAAAATTGGTTGGTTAGGTGAACCAATGACAATTGGTTTTATCTTAGGTTTCATCATTGGTCTTTTAGGAAACATTAATAAGCTAGCTACAATGCAAGCTTGGGGCTCTATCTTTACAGCTGCTGTTGCTACGGCTGCTGTCATGGCTATTTTCCCATCCATTACGGGTTTCTTTGCCCAAGCGTTTGCCCCAATTACAGAAGGAGCACGTCAATTCATGGGTGATACCAACGACCGTGAATGGTTTATTGCCGTCAATGATGCTGTTGGATATGGTGAACCAGCTACATTAACTTGTGGATTGTTGTTGATGCCAATTATGGTCATCATTGCTTTCTTCCTACCAGGAAACCAAACATTACCAGTTGTTGACTTGGTTGCCATTCCTTATATGGTTGAAGGCTTGGTTGCTGTCTATAATGGAAATATGGCGAAAGTCATTGTTACGGGTATGATTTGGTTTAGCATTGGCTTGTTGATGTGTTCGGCAACGGCTCCAATCTTTACCGAAGTAGCGAAAGATGCAGGCTATGCGATTCCAGCTGGAGCCGCAATGATTACCTCATTTAATATCTTAGGAAAACCATTGGTTGGCTTAGTATTCTTTGCATTCTTGTCCAATAACCCAGTTATGATAGGTTTGGCTGTTGTCATTTATGCAGTAGCTTATATCGTTTATCGTACACATGCAAAAGGTATCGAAGCACACTTGGAAAAGATGGCTATGAAGAATGCCGGTTCTCCAGGAACGGAGGATTTAGCAGAAGCTTAAAAGAGTGTGAGAAATCACACTCTTATTTATAGGAAGGGTGCTACGTATGATTTGGGAAGATTTGAATAAGAAATTAATGATATTACATGCGGATGCCAAAACAACCAATGATGTTTTTGAACAATTGGGTACAAAATTTATCCAAGAAGGATTTTGTAAAGACAATTATGTGGAGGAATTGAAAAAAAGAGAAAAAGATTATCCCACAGGATTGGCAATCAATGGTTTTGGGATTGCGATTCCGCATACTGAAGCGGCCAATGTTCTCCATGAAGCCGAAGGTATCATGACATTAAATGAGCCAGTACACTTTGTGCAAATGGGAACCACGGATACGATCATCGATGTAAAAGTCGTTATGATGTTGGCCATTGAAAATCCAAAAGAACATATCAAAAAACTACAACGAATCATCACAATCATTCAAGATATGAATGTGTTAAATGAAATTTATCAAGCAAATACAGAGGATGAGATCATCCAAGTGATAAAAGAAAAAGAAAGAAAAATCGAGGAGGCTATTTAATCATGGCAAAATCAGTTAGAATTTTATCCATTTGTGGATCAGGTACAGTTACCAGTAGTATGGTGGCTTCAAAATTAAAAGAATATTTACAAGGTCAAGGGTATTCTGTAACATCTACCGAAGCAAAACCACAACAAGCTTTACAATTAGCACAATCGGGTCGCTTTGATATTATTGCCCACACCAGTCCGTTACCACGTGGTGACTATGGTATTCCTTGTGTGAATGCATTTGCTTGCATTACCGGTATGGGTGAAGATAAATTCTTTAAAGATTTTATGGATGCTTTAAAATCCGTTGGTAAGTAAATAGAAAAAATTAAAGGGGCAAAATCTTATGAATATTGATATAGAAAAAGTGAGAGGTTTATGTGATGCATCTCGAAATCAACAGATTTATGTAGATGACATCGTCATCGAGAAGGGAGCAATCCGTCGATTGCCTGAGATTCTCCAACAAAAATATGGCCAATATAAAAAGATTGCGATGGTTTGTGACGATAACACCTATGAAGCCGCTGGAAAAACAGTGGAAGAATTGGTTCCTTCAATCACGACCATTAAATTGGATCCCCATGGATTGCATGCAGATGAACATGGCGTAGGGGCCATGGACAAAGCCATGGAAGACCATAAAGATGTAGATTTTTTAATTGCGTGTGGTTCGGGAACGGTACACGATATCACCCGATATTATGCATACAATAATCATTTGCAGTTCTTGTCCATTCCTACTGCTGCATCGGTTGATGGCTTTGTTTCTACCGTGGCTGCGATGACATGGCACGGTTTTAAGAAAAGCTTTACAGCTGTTAGTCCTTGTTTCGTTTTGGCAGATAGTGAGATTTTCTCCAAAGCACCAAGCCGTTTAACGGCAAGTGGTGTTGGTGATTTAATTGGTAAGTTCACAAGTATTTGTGATTGGAAGATTTCCCATGCGATAACGGGTGAATATATCAGTATGCCCGTTGTGGAATGGGAACAAGATATCCTAAAAGCATTGATCGATAATTTGGATGGCATTGGTTCGGGTGATTTTGAAGCCTATGAAAATTTGATGTATGGCTTATTACTAAGTGGATTAGCTATGCAGATGATTGGTAACTCGCGTCCTGCGTCAGGAGCCGAACATCATTGCTCCCATTTGTGGGAAATGGCTACGATCAATGAACCAATTGATTTCTATCATGGAGAAAAAGTTGGCGTTGGACTTTGCATGGTCAGTGCTGTGTATAAAAAAGCACTTGAGAAAATCAAATCAGGTAATTACACAGTAAAAGATCATATGGATGTGGAAACAGACTTTATCAAGAAATATTTTAAGGAAAGTTTGGTGGATTCTATTTTGAAAGAAAATACACCAAATATCATGGCCGATATCAGTGGTGATTTATTGAAATCCAAAGAAGAGGAGATCATTGCCATTTTGGAAGAACTACCTAGTTCCGAACAAATTATCAGTTGGATGAATAAGGTACATGCCTTCACAACAATCACCGATTTGACATTACCAGAATCGTTGCGTCCATTGACATTGAAATTGAGTCCTTATGTCCGTCAAAGACTTACGTTCATGCGTTTGTTGAAGTTCTATGATTTCTATGATGAAATCATTGGAGAATAGCCCATGTTAGAAGATCTAAAACAAAAAGTTTTGGAAGCCAATAAGTTGTTGCCTGCCTATGGATTGGTTACTTTTACATGGGGTAATGTATCTCAGATCGATCGTGAAAAAGGAATTGTAGCCATTAAACCGAGTGGTGTTCCTTATGATGAACTCAAAAGAGATGATATTGTGCTAACCGATTTGGATGGCAATATTGTGGAAGGTGAGTTGAATCCAAGCAGTGATCTAGAGACCCATTTGGAATTCTATCGAAATTGGCCAAATATTGGTGGGGTTGTCCATACGCATTCCCAATGGGCAACGAGTTTTGCCCAAGCTGGATTGGATCTAAAAGCTTTAGGAACGACGCATGCAGACTATTTCTATGGCGATGTTCCTTGTACGCGGAAGATGACGGATGAAGAAATCCAAGGCGATTACGAATTAGAAACCGGTAAGGTGATCGTAGAGGAGTTCAAGACAAGAGGCATTGATCCCGATGAGATACCGGCGGTTTTGGTTCATTCACATGGTCCATTTGTTTGGGGCAAGGATGCCCAAAAAGCCGTGGAAAATTCTGTAGTTTTAGAAGAAGTTGCGAAAATGAATGCAACGGCAACGTTGCTTCAAAATAATCAGATTGATTCTATGCAACAAGTTCTCTTGGATAAACATTTTAAACGTAAACATGGTCCCAATGCCTATTATGGTCAAGGTAAATAGGGTAGATATTTAGACCTAAGCGGGGGAAATCCCGCTTTTTAAGGTGATACATATGTTGTTTGATTGGAAAAGAAAAGATCCCTATAAAGGTCTTGAAAAATTATCACAGGATCCCGATGGTATATTGGTGGATGTTCGAATTCCGGAAGAATATCATTTGAAACATTTAGAGGGTGCTATCAATATTCCGTTGGCAGATATCAAAACGTATCAAAACTATAAGGATAAACATTGGTATGTCTATTGTTTGGATGGATTTCGTGCGGAAATTGCCATGCATCGTTTACGCGATAAAGGCATCCAGGCTACAAATATCGGTGGAATTGCTCGTTATCGTTTTGACTCATGATACAATGTCTATGAGGTGTGAAATTTTATGGACAGACATTTTATAGAAGTACTTGAAGATAATCCAATTGTTGCTGCTATTAAAGATGAGGCTGGCTTGGAGGCAGCATTACGTACCGAAGTAGGCATTATCTTTATTTTACATGGGAATATTTGTTCTTTACCAAAATTAGTGGAGCGGATCAAATTGAATGGTCGTTTGGCCATTGTACATGTGGATTTGATCGATGGTTTATCCAATGATGATTCGGTATTGGATTATATTAAAAATGTGGCACATGCCGATGGAATCATCACAACCAAATTGAATTTGATCCAATATGGCAAAAAGATTGGGTTGTATACGATCCATCGATATTTTGTGCTCGATAGCATGGCTTTACAAAATATCATCAAACAGTCGCATACACGTGTACAGCCAGATGCGATCGAAATCTTACCGGGTGTCTTACAGCCAAAGATTATTCGTTATATCACAAAACATTCAACCGTTCCGGTTATGTGTGGTGGTTTGGTCACAGTCAAAGAAGATGTGATCAACTCATTACGCAATGGTGCCATTGCGGTATCGACCACTCGTCAAGATATATGGGATATGTAATACTTTTACAAAATAAAATAAAAAGCAATAAAAATATCATTGACAACCAAATATAATGCTTTATATAATCAATTTGGAAAAATAAATAAATATTGGAGGAACTGCTTATGGCAATGACCGATTTAAAAGAGATCCAAGAAAAGATGAAAGAGATCAAGACTTTCATTTTGGATATGGATGGAACCATCTATCTAGGAAATGATTTATTCCCTTATACACATAAATTCTTAGATAAAGTGGAAGATACAAGTCGTAATTATTATTTCTTTACGAATAATTCATCCAAGGATTTG
>NZ_JAXDRQ010000035.1:0-19594 GCF_034090965.1 Absicoccus sp.
ACCAAATGGAAAAGGGAAAGCTGACATTTTATGTGCATTGTGCGAAAGAAGGACACAAGCTGGAGTGCCTCAAAGAAAACAGAAATGTATTTGTAGAAATTGATAGAGGTGAATCTCTTATTACAGCGGATATACCTTGCAAATATGGAGCAGAGTATGAGAGCGTTATGTGTCGAGGTAAAGCAATGATCATTGAAGACATAAAAGAAAAATGTAAAGCGCTTGGTGTTCTTATGAAAGTACAGACTGGCGAAGAACATGAGATCGACGATAAGATGGCAAGTGTAGTAAATGTGGTTAAGATTGACGTTGAATCCTATACTGCCAAATCCTGTATCAGATAATAGATGTATATTTTAATTTAAAACTGATCAATTTTTGGAAAAATCGCAATTCAAAATTGATCAGTACTTAGTCAGAAAGTTACGGTTCTTTTTTCATTTATTGTGACTGTGACAGGGGCGTTTTTCGTTTCGAGGCTCTGGCAGATTCATGCTTTCGGTGAAGATAATACCAGGACCACGGCGGTGTTCTTCATCAAGTATCTGCGGACGCTCGGTTTTGACGTAACGAATGACATCTTCGCTGAAAACGCGTGGTATTTCCGCAATTCGCTTGTCCGCGCTAACTACAATGACTTCACAAAAGGTATCAATGAGACGACGGAATATCTGGAACTGTTTTTAAGGAACCTCCTGCTTGGCGAGGATAATCCGCTTCACAACCGAACATTGCATATCAGCGGAACGTTCAAGGAAACGGAAAAACCGGACATTGAAAGAAAAAAACCGGACATTCAAGATGGAAAATCGGACATTGAGGTTTTAAAATCGGATATTGACAATAGATTTACAACTAAAACGACAGAACATATCCTGAAGCTTCGCGAAGAATTCCAAGGTCAGACGATCTTTGGACGGTCGGATGTCATGCGCGTGCTTGATATAAAAGCGTCAAGGTCTTCTGAGCTTTTGAAGGAAATGGCAGAGCAGGGCATCATTGAGCCAGTTTCCGGATTTGGTAAAGGGAAATACCGGTTCAGGCAGTAGTCGGCCAGCAATCACTTGATCGCTGACCGACCAAGATAAGCGACCAAGCTAACAGCATACTGGGTTGAGACCTTGATCATAAACCGATTGAGCAGAGGAGAGCAGGTCGAGACGATGTCTTCCTCCAGCCCGCCGTATTATAGGTGGAAATAGCACTTGGATATATCTGTAAACGGAGAGTAACTGTAAAAATGCCGATTTTCGGCTTTGAGCAATTCCCGCTAACGAACGGAATTGTGGCCAGAAACCAGACATTCAGGTGCTTTTCTCGTGCCATGTGGAGACGGTAGCATTGATGTTCAAGGTCAATGGCTAAGATGTGATGAAAGCCTTATTTTAAGCCATTCTTATACATTTTACTTTTTTCCAAAAGGATGGTTCAACTAAGAAAATACTCTCTGGGGGAACTTATCGAAAGAGCATTTTTATAGGGTTGAGTTTCGTGATTGGATGTAGGGTAGGGGATGGATGATTGGAAGACAAATGAGTATTTGGAGGTGTTCTATTTCATGCGGTCGAATTTTAATAATTATTCTTGGAAGGTCATAACTGAATACGGAGATGGTACACTTATTGATTTTTCGGTTAACACCAATTCGTTAGGTATTCCTAGGGTAGTAAAAGAAAACATGAATGCGATTGCTGATATATCTGATGTATATCCCGACCCTGAGTGTAACCAGTTAACTGCCTGTTTGGCTGAAAAATACAATGTCCCTGCAATTCATATTTTATGTGGAAATGGTGCGGATGACCTGCTGTATCGTGTAGTATTTGCAGTCAAGCCTAAGCATGCAATCATTGTGGAACCTACATTTGAAGAATATCAGCGCGCCTTAAAGTTAGTGAACTGCGATGTATTACACTACACATTAAGTGAGGCAGATGGCTTTGAATTAGACGAGGAAATTCTGTCTGTTATTCAACCAGATTGTGACATGTTGTTTTTGTGTAATCCCAATAACCCAACAGGACAAATCGTAAGCAAACCATTTATAGAAAAGATACTCGATTGCTGTGTCAAAAATAACATTATTGTTGTTATTGATGAGTGTTTTATAGAGTTTCTACCGCAGTGGAGAGATTATTCTGCAAAGAGACTTACGACGAAATATGAAAATCTAGTTGTAATAGATGCGTTTACAAAAACATACTCCCTTGCAGGTTTTCGTTTAGGATTCTGCATTTCCAGCAATATAAGGTTGCTTTCACACATGTATTCTTGTGGTCAAAGTTTCTCGGTTTCTACACCAGCGCAATTTGCTGGACTATGTGTGCTTATGGATGAGACATACATGCAAAAAACATACCAATTCTTATTAAGCGAGCGAGATTGGTTAGTTGGTGAACTCGAAAAACTTCCATTAATGGTATTTCCATCAAAAGGAAATTTTTTGTTGTTCAAATCCCCGACAAAGAATATGCTGCAAGAACTCCTGATAAGAGGAATAAAAGTTAGAGACTGCTCACAGTTTTATGGTTTATCTTCCGCATATTGTCGTATCGCTATTCGAAAGCATAGTGATAACGAGTTGCTACTAAAAGTTCTTGCGGACATCCTCTTGTGATGTACATAAGGTATGTGTAACAAGACAAATCAGAAGAAATTGTCCAGATAATAAACATCATCCTCCCTTGAAGGTTTTCACCCTCGAGTTTTTAAAGTGCGCCGATGACGCATGTTTCTAACTGGTGAAAGCAAATTTGCCTGGAAGTGGAAAGCATAGAATTGTTCCGTTCATTATTGAGGATAGTAAAAAAGGCTTTTACTATCGTAGATTGGCAAATTGGGATAATGAGAAAGGGTATTTAATCGGTACTTGTTTAGATGGACAAGATACTGTAAAGGCTTTATTGCAGGTCTTATTACGTTGATATTTTTCGTACTTTAGCAATCGTAATGACATAGCTAGCATTAATTATTGAGTTTTTTCATGGAGCATGAAATGTTTGCTCAATCAATGAGGACTGAGACGATGAACTCCTTCCTTTCCATTCTTTAATGGGATAGGTGACGGATTCAGAACGGACGAAAATGTGTCTGTGGCAAGGTTTATTCAAGCCATAATCGATCTGTTTGTTGATAAGAAGGAAAAGGAAATAAGGCAGTGATATCTTGGCAAAATGAGAAATGGAGGAAGCAGATGAAACAATATATTGTCGATGCATTTACAGATACAGTTTTTCATGGCAATCAAGCGGCTATTTGTATCATGGACCAATGGATCCCTGAAAGTCGGATGATAGATATTGCGAAAGAAAACAATTTTTCAGAGACGGCCTTTGCGGTTCAAGAAGGGAGTCAGTATCGATTGCGTTGGTTTACTTGTGGTGGTGAAATTGATTTGTGTGGACATGCCACGCTTGCTTGTGCCTATGTGTTGTTTCGATTCTATCTTCCGAATGAAGATACGGTTACATTTTCAACCTGTAGTGGTGATTTGATGGTTAGGAAAAAGAATGATTTGTTAGAAATGGAATTTCCAGCGTATGCATTGAAAAAAGTTCCTATCACAAAAGAGATTGTCGATGCTCTTGGTGCCACACCGATTGAAGCTTATATGGGCAGAGACCTACTCTGTGTATTCGATGATGCGAATATTGTGAAAAAGCTCGAACCAGATATGGAAAAATTGTTGCGATTGGATGGTTTGCTTGTGCATGTAACAGCTCCAGGAGAAAATACCGATTCTGTTTCTCGAAGTTTTGGACCCAAATTAAAGATCATGGAAGATCCGGTGTGTGGATCAGGACATTGTCATATTGTTCCTTATTGGGCCAAGAAACTTGGCAAAGAAAATATTGTAGCGTATCAAGCTTCCCAACGAGGTGGAATGCTTTATTGTAGAATGGCAGAGGATAAGGTGTTTTTGGCAGGAAAAGCCGTATTGTTTTCAGAATGCAAATTATATGTTTGAGCGGAAACAGATGGGATAAACGCTTCTTATTGCTTGTATGATTATTTGATGCAGGAATTTCGTTTGGTAAGGTAATCCATTTTTCTTGATAAATATATATTTTTTTCGATACCATGTTGTTGAATGAAAATAGCCTTCAACCTTACCGGATGGGTGATAAAAAGGTATTTAAAGTACGAATTTATGCAATAAGATTCTACTTTGGATGCCTTTTTCTTTAGGAGAAATGGGATATATGGAAACGAATATTGCCAAAAATAATACGAACCAAGGTATTTGTGGTTGGAAATGAATTTGATGATACGGATGTGATTTCAAATCATGTTGTGTTATTTGAAGATTAAATCCAGTCGCTACATGTAGAATCTGTCATTTGAAAATGATTTTGTGCATTGTTGGCATTGCGTTGATAAAATAAGAGACAAAGTTGGAATCAATGGGAGGAAAGTACAAAATGAGTGGAACCGAACGAATAGAAACGAAAAGACTTGTACTAAGGAAACACGAAAAAGAAGATGCAGATTGGTTATATCGTATTTTGGGTATGGATCCAAAAATGTATGCGTATTCTGGATGGAATCCATATGCAACCAAGGCGATGGCTCACAAAACGACACAGACTTTCATCGATCATTACGATGATGATTTCTTTTTTAGCTGGGCCATCGAATTAAATGGCGAATTGATCGGAACCATTGGGGCTTATGATTACAATGATGAATTGTGTTCAATTGAAGTTGGAATCAGCATTGAACGTAGAAATTGGTCCAAAGGATATGCATCGGAGGCTTTACAAGCTGTCCTGCAATATTTAACGGCTCAAAAGAAGATAAAAGTTGTGAGGGCTTGGTGTGCTGCAGAGAACCAAGGTTCCAAAAGAGTCATGGAAAAATGTGGGATGAAATTTATCAATGTTGAACATTCTGCGTTGTGTATAAATGGCAAGATCTTTGACAGACTAAATTATGAGTACCAGAATCAGATGTTGGAAAATGTTTCAGTAGTATAGTTGGTGCTTCTTTGAAATCCAGGGAACGTATTTGTAGGTTTCAAACTTAGTACGTTGTTTGTGATGAAGCACTCGTTATTTTTTAAATTATTCGGATGATTCAACTACGAGTTATGAATAAAAGAGAAAATAGTGGTTCAATAGCCGAATGGGTAAAACAATTGATCCATATAAATCGTTCTATCTAGATTTTACGGTAATATAATTTGTATTTCCGTTCTATTCGCAGAGAAATCTGCGTTTTTATTTTGTGTGAATAAGAAATCCTTTGGTGTTTATCAATAAAAGGTTTCTTTTAAAAAAAACATGTAATAAAAACATTGACAAGTTATAAAAAACAATGTATCTTATACTTGTAATAAATGATATTACAAGATGAATTAACTATTTCAAAGGAGGAAGTTATTATGAGAATAGCAGTAGTAGCAGCAAATGGACGTGTAGCACAGAAAGTTATCAAAGAGGCTTTGAATCGAGGATTTGACGTAACAGCATTTGGTCGTGGCGCTGAAAATAAGACGGTTGCTTCCAATTATGTTCAAAAGGATATCATGGATCTGACGAAAGCAGATTTGATTGGTTATGATGCGGTAGTAGATGGGTTTGGTGCATGGAAAGATGAAGAACAACCAATGCATGTAAAGACATCTCAGTATCTTTGTGATCTTCTTTCCGGAACTGACACTCGTCTTCTAGTTGTCGGTGGAGCAGGAAGCTTGTATGTAAACAAAGAACATACCGTTCAGGTATATCAGGGTGCAGATTTCCCAAAAGCTTTTCTTCCACTTGCAAAAGCGCAAGGAAAGGAACTGGATGAACTTCGCAAACGCAATGATGTAAAGTGGACATTCATAAGTCCGGCAGGTGAATTTCAAGCGGATGGCGAACGAACAGGTAAGTATATTCTTGCAGGTGAAGAGTTGACATTGAACAGCAGAGGGGAAAGCATCATTAGTTATGCCGATTATGCAATTGCTATGGTGGATGAAATGGAAAAAGGAAATCATATCCAACAGAGAATCAGTGTTGTAAGAGCTTAAGAAATGGCAATTACTTGAATTTCTGCATTGACCCATACCATGTAAAAGTATATATTCCAAGAAGGAGGAATCCATGCAGATAACGAGTAAATTCACAATAGCCGTACATATCATAACGGCAATTGATTATTTTAAAGACACACAAAAAGTAACGAGCAAATTTTTGGCTAGCAGTGTTGGAGCCAATCCAGTCATCGTACGGAATGTCATGTGTGCGCTCAAAGAGGCTGACATCATTGCGATCAGTCAAGGAAAAAGCGGTATCACTCTGGCAAAACCACTGGATGAAATAACGTTCTTTGCGATTTATAAAGCAGTTGATGCGGTTAGTGAAGAAGGCCTCTTTCATTTTCATGAAAATCCGAATGCAAACTGTCCGATCGGAAGAAATATCCATAAAGGGGTGGATCAAAAACTGAATCGAGTTCAACAAGCGATGGAGGAGGAACTGAAAAAGATAACCTTATCGGATGTTGTACAAGATACAAGAAAAGCAATTGCCGATGAAAATGACTCAATCAATAAACAATAAAATGGAAAAGCAGACTATGTATTTCAAAGATGTCTGCTTTTTTTATGATACACACTTTGTCCTTGCTTCCTATGAAATCGTCGTTAGATCAGTTCAATACATAAGGTAAAAGAGAAGTTATTTATCTTGATGGGTCAATAACGATCGAAAAGGCTGGATTCATGATAGAATGACTTTAGTTAGAAACAAGTTTTAAGATAGGTGAAAATATGTCATATCCAAAACCATTATCCGAAAAAACATTGGCTAGAAAATATGCGGAAGCTGGCCTTACAACCAAACAACAAGATTTTCTTCATGCTTTTTTTGATGCTGCTGTAAATCTTTATGGTACCGTTCCTATTCGTCATTTGTGGGAAATTTATAAAGATTTGTCCACCAGGATAGATATCCCATCCATACGTCAAAAAGATCTTGTGGCATTTTCTGGCATTGCGAGAAGAGAAGAACATTACTATTATGTCTTTGAAATGGATGAATTATACGATCTGGATACAGAGGAGCCATCAAAGCCATTGGATCGAGAGCTTGTAGCTAGAGAGATCATGGGAAGTGGTTATGGAAAACGGATGGTATATTATCAACTAACAGATGCCCAGGCGGATAAGCCCTATTTTATTCCAGATGATTTTCTTACTTATGCGACCACCAAACAACTATCCAGAGAAGAGAAAAAATTGAAAGATTTTCTTGGAAGGTTGAAAGCAGATGCGAAAGAACTAGTGGATATGTCTGGACATAAAAAGAAATCCAATCATGTGGGAAAACGATTAAGTGAATTTTCCTTTCTTTCCCATCATGAAGAATTCCAAGTGAAGTATCTTAGTGGTGAGATAGAGGGTGAACCAAAACGAAACGAGAAGAAATTGAACAAGTATTTGGAAGATCGAAAAGGGCCAGAATTAGAGAAGCTATTGCGAGATATTCATCGCAAATCGGTGCTTGGTCTGGTATCTCCTACGTTGCAACTCAAATGGATCACATCGGAACTCAGGGAATGTGGCGTACTTCTTTCAAAGAAAGATCTAGAAAAACTGGTACAACTTTTTATGGATTATCACAATCATACGCATCTATATAGCAATCGTGGTTGGAAACCAGTTGAATTGGCGCAGCGGACAATGAGACGGGGCCCATTAACCATATCTCTTGGACCGGGAATACAACAAGCCATAAAAGAGGGAAAGATTGACAAGAAAGAATTGGAAGCAATGTTCAAAGAGAAGGGAGTAAAGTTTCAGTATGAATAGGGGTGGGATCAATGTATTCCTATTGTCTAAATGAATAACCAGAAACACGGAATGGTGTGCCCATTTCCGTGTTTTTTTATGGAAGTAGAAAACTATAACTTATGCACACCAAAAAATACAGAAACTTGATACCTATCAATTTTTATTTTGGAAGAGTTTTTATACTGAGACTGTCTAAAGGAGGAGGATGACATGCAAAAATGGGTGTTACAGAATCGCAATCATTGGATGGTCATGACGGGAATTTTTATTTTGATTTCATTTGGTCTCAAAATGCTTTCCGTGCCAGGAAAAATTTCTACTTACTTTCTTATTGGGGCTTCCCATTGCCATACAGGCTGTGCAGGCATTAAGAGTAAAGGTAATTAGTATAGATGTATTGGTGACTCTTGCGATAGCGGGGGGCTTTTGGGATTCGTTCCTTTGAGGAAGCAGCCATTGTTTCGTTTTTGTTCTTGTTTGGTGCTTATCTGGAACAGAAAACGTTGGCAAAAACATGCTCAGCCATTCAGAGTCTAGTCGAAATGGCACCGGCATCGGCATGGCGCAAAAACAAATCGGGTGCATTCAATCAGGTGTTGATGAGCTATCCTGAAATTGCCTTGAAATTGTTTGAACTGACTGCCCGCAAGATGGTGCAATTGGAAAAACAAACCCAGTTCTTGTCCATGGAACGCGTGGAAGAGCGATTGGCAAATTATCTCTTGAACTTACCAAAAACAACGGTAGATAATGAGATTACGATCCCAATGCGGATGATGGATGTTGCTCAATATTTGGGTACAACGCCAGAAACACTCTCACGGAAACTGAAATATCTTGAAACGGCCGGTCTTATCCAACGTTTCGGAAGAAGAATCAAGATATTGGATATTGATGCCTTGGAAAATGTATAAATGGAACACATCGAATAAAGTGATCTTTAAGGTATCTCTTAAAAGGTCACTTTTTTTGTGTGATGCCAATAGGATCATATGTCACCCTGTAGAAGTACAATATCATCTGTTATAATTGATTCATTAAGAATCTTAAATCAAATTTTAAATTTTTCAGAAAAGAGATTTAGATGAAGTGATTCGAAAATAAGGTCAAAGTAGGTAACTGTGGTTATGAATAAAAAAATAATATTAATAGAAGACGATGCGGAAATTCGTCACATGATAGAAGAATATTTAGAATCAAACGATTTTGAAGTAACTTCGTTTGAAGATGGAAGTAGTTTCAGCCATGTCAATGATAACCTTGAAGGATATTCTCTCATATTGATAGACCTGATGCTTCCAGATATGAATGGGATGGAACTGATCAAACGAATACGCCGTGTAGCGAGTATTCCAATCATCATTATCACGGCTAAGGATTCAGATTTGGATAAAACGCTTGGATTTGGACTTGGTGCAGATGATTATGTGGTAAAGCCTTTTTCTTTGATTGAATTGGTCGCAAGAATCAAAGCCAATATTCGCAGGGCCGAGATGGGAGCTGGGCAGGATCAAACAGTGTATCTACGGGATCTTCGTATTGATCCAAACCAGTATGCGGTATTTCGTGATGATGTCAATCTGGAATTGACTCGTAAAGAATTTGATATTTTGTATCTGCTCGCCGCCCATCCGGATAAGGCCTTTTCCAAAGAACAATTATATGAGGCAGTTTGGAAGGAACCGTATTACGGAGATGAAAATGTCATCAATACCCATGTAAATCGTTTGAGAGCGAAGTTAAAGGCACATGGTGGCAATACAGAGTATATTAAAACCTTGTGGGGAATTGGATATAAGGTAAGTGCATCATGATAGAATTTGTAGGAACTTTGCTGTTTGTCATCCTGTTGCTGACACTGGTATTTGTCATTAATAATACGAGGAAGGAACATAGGGAACTTCAATATCTTACAAAAATGCTCCATGAAATCCGACTGGGAGAGCGTGAAGGAAGTATTTTGATTCCATCAGATCAAAAATATTTGAATGAGCATCTAAAGGAAGTCAATCATTTCCTGGATGTGTATTATGAACAGAAACGATCTTATGATCGAAAAGCACGGGACCTATCAAAAGTACTCACTAATCTGTCCCATGATATCAGAACTCCCATTACAATTTTAAAGGGAAATAGCGAAATTCTATTGAAGCAGATAAAAGAAGGTGAGGAAAATACGGTAATATATAAGACAGCTTCAAAAGTGAACTACAAGGCCGATGAGTTAACGACAAATATCAATGATTATTTTCTGCTCTCTAAAGTATTTTCTGGAGATCTGATTGTCGAAATTAGCAATATCAATATTGTCAAGCTATGCAATGATACATTGCTCGCATACTATGATCAACTAACACAAATGAACTTTCAGGTAAGTGTTCCAAAAGAAATGAAGCCAATTTGGATTCATACAGATCCTGTGATACTGGGAAGAATTTTAAAGAATATCATGGATAATGCCATCATACATGGTCGCGACGGAAAGTTTCTAGGGATTTCTACCTGTGAAGATAAGGATACCGTTAGCATTAGGATTGAGGATCATGGACGAGGCATTCCAAAGGAACATATCGATCATATCTTTGAACGAAATTATACGACAGCAGCTAGAACTACGGGTAATGGTTTGGGACTGGCTATTGTTGCACAACTTGCTGCCAGACTGGGAATGCAAATCGAGGTACAAAGCATTCCTTATGAGAAAACAATTTTTACGATTATTATCAATCGTTAGAGAAATGTTAGATTCAAGATAGAAAAAAAAGAAATCCATTTTGTATGATGATTAAGGAGGAATACAATATGGATCATGCCATTGCGACAAAAGATCTAACAAAGTCTTTTAATAAACATCTAGTTGTGGATCATGTAAATATGCATGTTCGCACACATTCCATCTATGGCTTTGTCGGTCCAAATGGAGCTGGTAAAAGTACCATCATGAAGATGCTTCTGCATCTGGTGCAGCCCGATTCGGGAGAAGTGAAAATTTTTGGTAAACAAGTCACCGACAAAAGTTATGAGATTTTTAAGCATATAGGATCCATCATAGAAAACGCTTATTTTTATGATGGAATTTCTGCAAGAGACAATTTACAACTTCATTGTGAATATATGGGCTATCCGGATTTTTGCAGAATTGATGAAGTGTTGAGACTGGTTGACTTAGATCCGAATATGAATAAAGCTGTGAAACACTATTCTCTTGGAATGAAGCAACGCCTTGCTATCGCAAGAGCTATTCTTACAAAACCGGAACTTTTGATATTGGATGAGCCAATCAACGCGTTAGATCCAGAAGGAATCAGAGAAATGCGGAATTTGCTCAAAAAATTGAATGAGGAGTATGGTACAACGATTCTGATCTCAAGTCATATTCTTTCTGAAGTTGAGTTGATTGCCGATGATATCGGTGTGATCAAGAATGGGAGTTTGATCAAGGAACTCACATTACAAGATATTCACGACCACCAAACGGAATATATTCATTTAGAAGTGGATGATGTTACTAAATGTGCCCAGATTTTGGATCAAATGAAAGTTTCGAATTTGGAAATTGTAGACAATCATACGATACGTATTTATAGCTGCCCATTATCCGGAATAGAAATAACAAGAGAATTAGCTAGATCAGGAATTGGCGTTGAGAGTATTTGGAAAAAACAAGATACACTGGAAGATTATTTCTTTGAATTATTGGATGGTGATGATCAATGATGCACCTTTTAAAACTGGAATTGAAGAAATATAAACTATATTGGACGATACTATGGTCGGCACTATTGATTGTGGGCATTATTCTTTTTATTACCGTATCGTTGATAGATAGCGCATATGATCCAACCCAGACAAAAGATAGCTTTGATAGTACTTTCAAAGTGATTGGGCTTTTATTATCGTTTACTTTTTTGATATATTCAGCTTTATTGACTTCCAAAATCATTATTGGTGAATATAACAATAAGACAATCAATATTTTATTTACGTATCCCATGAATCGCAAATTGTTAGTTTTTGAAAAGTTGTTGATTGTCATGGCAATTACAGCTATATCGGTGGCTATAGGATATGTGTGTTGTTGCAGTTATCTATATATAGTGGATCAACAATGGAACTTATTAGCGGGCAATTTTCAATTTGCTTACATTACGAAATGGTCGAAATCTGCAGTGGTTGGTACAATCGTGTGTACGATTTTATCGGTATGGCCTTTTCTGTTTGGAATGATCAAGAAATCAGTTCCAGTAACGATTGTTTCATCCATGCTGGTGGTGATTGTTCGACAAATTTTAATTACCAGTGGTAATGATATACGGACAGAGTCACTCGCACAACTGATCACAATGGCTTTACTGACAGGAATTTGTACTTGGCTTACCTTTCAAAAGAAAGTTGATCGTATAACATAGTTGTACTCTAGCCGAGCATTGTAAGAAATTGACGCATGAATGATTTACTTAATATGGATTGAATTCCCTAAAAGTAGACAGTACAAATACACAAAATGAACCGCTCTGCTTTTGGGGGTTTATTATGGGGAGAACTTAAGACCAAAAATTTATCCTATTTAAGGACCAAGTTGTCTAAGATTGGATCATCGCAAACATACGCATTGATATCACGATCGTGGTTGGAAACCGATTGAATTGACACAGCATCCAAAAGATAATTTTCTCTTGGACCGAGAATACACAAGCGATAAAGGAGCGTAAGATGGGTAGGAAGAATGGAAAGAAAAAATCAGAGGAATGGATACAATCAGAAAATAAATGGTTGTTTCCCATACTTTCATATAGTAAAAGCAACTGAATAGATTAATACAAGCAGACACTTCACTGGAGGGTTTGCTTGTATTTTTTAACTGAAAACGAGCTAACTACGAAAATGGACAGAAATATCCTTTCATCCTGTAGAAGCACAATATCATCTGTTATAATTGATTCATTAAAACAAGGAAAAAACAAATGAACAAGGAAATGAAATTAAAGATCATCGAAGAACTACAAAAAATCGAAGAAACAGAAGATGTGAAAATTATCATGGCTGTGGAATCGGGAAGCCGAGCATGGGGCTTTGCCTCACCAGACAGTGACTATGATGTACGTTTCATTTATGTCCGGAAAGAAGCCGATTATTTGCGTTTGGACCGCGTACGAGATGTGATCGAATGGCGATTGGATACAGTTTTTGATATTTCTGGATGGGATGTGAAGAAGAGTCTGCAATTGTTGTATCATGCCAATCCGACAATCATGGAATGGTGTGTTTCACCAATTGTCTATACAGAAACAGAAGAAGCAGAGTGGATCAAACAAATTCAACCACACTATTTCTCGGCTAAGAAAAGTTTATTCCACTATTGGCATATGGCAGATTCGAACTATCGAAATTATTTGAAAGGTGATGAAGTGCAATTGAAAAAATATTTATATGTGCTTCGACCTCTTTTGGCTGCTCAATGGATCCTTGACAAACAATCTTGTCCACCTGTGCGATTTGATGAACTTTTGGATGCCGAACTGGAAGACGAAATGAGACCAGCGGTCCACCGATTGCTTGAAATCAAGAAAAATGTTCCCGAAATGGAAACGGTGCCAAAGATTGGCATCATCAATGAATATGCGGAAAGAAAATTAGAAGAAATCAAAGGGGTGGCAAAGAACATGGACGATATGGAAACCAAATGGCAACCCTTAAATCAGTTATTCTTGAACATTGTCAATGATCAGGATTTTGTAAAGTAGGGCAACTTCCTACAAAGAATGGATAGGAGATGAGCGACATGTGGAAATGTCCAAAATGTGGAAGAGAATTCTCAAAAAAGAATCCATCGCATACTTGTGGAAAAAAGCCAAAAACCGTAGATGAATACATCTTAGGTTGGGATGAACCCATTCAAAAACACCTATCGATTGTAAGGAATTGTCTCAAAGAAGCTTTGCCAGATGCCACCGAAAAAATTTCGTGGGGCATGCCAACCTATTGGAATCAACATAATATCATTCATTTTGCTGCCAATAAAAAACATATTGGATTGTATCCAGGATCTGAAGCTGTCCTTCATTTTGCTGATAAACTGGATACCTATGGGTATGCATACGGCAAAGGATCGATTCAGATACCCTATGAAGAAATACATTGTGATCTCATCAAAGAGCTTGCGATTTGGTGTTATGAAAGAAGGAATCCTGTATGAAAGAAAAATATGAATTTGATGCGATCATCGAACCGGTAAAGGAGAAAGGCGGTGCCTATGTTCGCGTACCAATCGATCTTCGAAGTGAATTTGGGAAAGGACGAATAAAAGTCCATGCTACGTTCAATGGCGTGGCTTATAATGGAAGTGTCGTCAATATGGGAATCAAGAATGAAGATGGATCTATTTGTTATATCATTGGTGTGCGAAAAGATATACAAAAACAAATGGGAAAAGGAATTGGCGATAGGATCCATGTTGCACTGATTCCAATCGTATAAAGTGGGGAAACGTATGAATAATGAAAAAGTCTTTTCTATGAAGTTTTCAAAGGTATATCCATTGCTTGTGAAAAAAGGGGAACGAAAAGGGCGAACCAAAGATGAGGTAGATGCTATCATTTGTTGGTTGACTGGATACACCAAACCCCAATTACAACAACAGCTAAACAATGAAGTGGATTATCGAACTTTCTTTGAACAAGCACCACAAATGAATCCCCATTGTCATTTGATCACAGGAAGTGTTTGTGGAATCAAGGTGCAGGAAATTCAAGATCCATTGATGCAAAAAATTCGATATTTGGATAAGTTGGTTGATGAATTGGCAAAAGGAAAAGCTATCGAAAAAATTATGAGATAAATGGAATGCTGACTGCATAGGTATGGAAAAATGAAAAAAATGACAATATTGTTTCCTGCTAGTTATCGGAATCATCGAAGGATCGATGAGGATATGGTGGAAGAATATCAAGCTGCAATCGAAACAGGCCTATTTAACACAATATTATTTAATTATGATCGTTGGCTCATAAATGAAAAATTAAAAACAACGGATGCAATTGATATTTCAGATTGTGTTTTGTATCGTGGTTGGATGCTAAAACCAGAACAATATCAGAAATTGTATAAAGAGCTAGATTCTAGAGGTATTCGTTTGTTGACCAATCCGCAAGCGTATGAAAAGATGCATCTGTTTCCCAATGTCTATCCATTGATCCAAGATGATACGGCCAAAATCATCTATTTTCCGGATGGTAAGGTTGATATTGAACGGATAAAACATCATTTTCAACGTTTCATGGTCAAAGATAGTGTCAAATCAACGAAGGGGACTGAATTTCCATCCTTTTTTGATTCATCGATCACTCAAGCTGAATTCGATGATAAAATGAAAATATTCAATAAGTATCGTGGTGATCTTTTAACAGGAGGGATTTGCATCAAAGAATATCTCCATTTGAAACATTATGGGGATGTGACCAATGAATTTCGGGTATTTTATGCCAATGGCAATATCATTAGTGTAAACCAAAATTCCAATCAACCAGGATCCACAAATGCATTGCCAATGGAATTGGCTGAAAAATACAGAAATTTGCCGAGTCCTTTCTATACCATTGATTATGCTGAATTAGAGAATGGTACATGGAAGATCCTTGAGGCAGGAGATGGAGGCGTTTCGGGATTGCCTTTTGGTCTAGATGCATCCACCTTTTTTCAAAGTATTTATCATGCATTCATGAAAGGATAGATAATCCGATGAATAAACAAAACAAAAAAAGAATGGTCGTAACAGGTTTGCTGATCTTGCTTTTTGCTTTAGGAATGACCATCAATGAAGGCGATTTTTTAGGTGGAAAACATACAAGTGTCACGATGTATTTACAAGTCTATAGTGCATTTCTTTTGCTTCTTGTTTATATCGTGCCATTTTATCTCTTAATGAAACAATTGGCCAAACAATACAAAATTTGTGGCTATGAAATGCTGATTGCAGGTGCTTGTGGAGCTTTTATTTCAAGTCCATTGGCGGGTGAAATCAATGATGGATTTACCGATGCGATGACCCGTTTGATGGGACGATTCTATTCGGATGCATGGATGGGATCGGCCGAGGCCGGGATCATTGAAGAACTTTTAAAATTGGGTATAGTGGCCATGCTTGTGTATCTATTTCATCGAAAAACATGGAAGGATTATTTGAGCATGGGCATGTGTGTGGGAATCGGATTTCAGATTGATGAAGATCTTTCGTATATTACCCAGAGTGGATTCAAACATGTAAACAGTGCCTTTCCAACCGCATTGGATCGAGTCGTTGCATCTCTTGGGTCACATTGGGTCTATACGGGAATAACGGCAATCGGCCTTTATTTGATTGTTCGATCTTGTGAGGATCATCATAAGAAAAAAGGCTTATTCTGGATCTTCTTTGTGATGGTCGATCATTTTCTCTATGATACACCCATCGGAAATGTTCCACTCTTTAGTGCCTTGCTGAGTGTAGCCATTCTCTTACCGTTGATTGTTTTTCTTAGAAGTCCTAAAATGGCGAATGAAAATATCCATAGGGAGGGAAAAGGATAAATCGAAAGAAGTGAGTCAACAATCCATGGCAATAAGAAATCGGTATCATCAATTCGAAAAAGAGTTGCATGGTTCCATTTGGTCTGTGGAAGAGGATGCCCTGGCATTCTTGACCGATGCTGGATTGATTGGCAGAGCAACCATGGATGATCAAGGACGTTGGCCCAGTGAGGATAAGGACATATTGCCTTCAAAAATAGGAGAGTGTGTTTGGTGGTTGGTTGTTCTGGCACAACGAATGGACTTGAATTTTGAAGAGTGTGTGGAACAATTTCTTGCACAAAAAATGGATATGCTTAAGTAAAAGATCAGGTCTACCTGTCTTTTTTTTAGATTCAGTTGAAATCCATGATAGATTGGAATTGAAACCCAAAAAGGTGTTGTATGCTTCCATTCGAGAAAGAAGCTTTATCGGAAACGGTTTGTATCTTCTAAAATGAAAGACTTTGATTTTCAAAAAGAAATCAGTGTCTTTATCAAACATGGATTTTGATTCGAACGGGTAAATCATTAACCAAAGAAAATCACTTATCATTCAAAAAGTGATGAAAATACAAGATGATGGATCCATTTTGATGGGGATTTTCAAAAAATCTCCTTAAACAGTATATTGTGGAATGAGTAAAAAACGGCGAAATATAGGTAGGAGTGCAATTCGTGCATATTATCAGAATGGATCATCTTGTGATCACAACACAAAATTTGTCGGCTTGCCTTGCTTTTTATGGCGAAATTTTAGGTATGTCTATTGTTCATGTTCATGGACGATATGCCGTACAGTTTGGAAATCAGAAGTTGAATATCCATACTAAAAAAGCGGAGTTCTTACTAGCAGCAGCTCATCCGACTTATGGATGTCTTGACTTGTGTTTTGTCGTTGATGAGGACATCCAAAGTGTAAAACATGTGATTGAGGCAAAAGGGTATCCAGTCGAAGAGGGACCGGTGTGTCGTCATGGGGCATTGGGGGCAATGAATAGCATTTATTTGCGTGATCCAGACAGCAATTTAATTGAGCTTTGTAGTTATCAAGCAGCAAGGTGAATTGCATTGTATGAAAATAAGACGATGAAGGTTGAAATAAGGAAATATTTTGCAGATTCGATTTGGGTGGAGAAATAAAGAAAATGAGAAAAAATGATAAGCAAAATAAAATGGGGCCTATATCATGTACTTGCTTGCTTTGTTGATTTTTGGTACAAATGGTATACTCGCTTCCTTTATATCGTTGGGAAGCAGTCAGATCGTGTTGATGCGCACATGGATTGGTGGTGCGATATTGACTTGTCTAGTATTCATCAAAGGGGGCTTTGATAAAGCACATGTATGTAAAGAATGGATTTGGCTTATGCTTGGTGGTATCCTGTTTGCCATGAATTGAATCTTGCTTTTTGAGGTGTATAAACTTTTAAATGTGAGTCTGGCCACATTGATTTATTATGTGGGACCCATCCTTGTTATTGTGCTCACCTATTCTTTTTCATGAGAAGCTAAATCAAAGGAAAATACTATCTTGTGTTGTAGCGATTGGACTTCTTTGCATCAGTCAAAGCATTGTGGCAAATGGAATGCATGCATTGGGATTGCTGATTGCCGGAATGTCGGCCCTTTCATATGTTGCATTGATCGTGGTAAATAAAAAAATCAACTATACGGGAGGCATGCAAACCGCATCGATTGAGTTGGATGTGGCTGCCATTGTTACATGTGTATATGTGTTTTGGACATCAAGCATTCCATCGATCATGGGAAACGATATTCCATATCTTGTTACGATTGGTGTCGTCAATACAGGCTTGGCCTATTTTCTGTATTTTTCTGGTCTACAGAAGCTGTCTGGCCAATCGGTTGCGCTGCTTAGTTATCTAGATCCTGTTTCTGCCCTTTGTTTTTCAGCGCTCTTGTTGAATGAAGTCATGACACCGCTGCAATTGTGTGGTGCCGCTTTGATCATTGGAGGAGCCATTTTAGGTGAATGGAGAGACCACTCTAGTTAAAAGGGTTGGATAAAAAGATACTAGACATCACTTGAATGGATATATTTTGTTTTGCGATGATGCACGATTGCTTATCTTATATAGTGTAGTCATTCGAAAGAACGGATACCAATTTTATGGTTTACAGCACATGAAAAGAAGATAGAATGGTAGAAAGAAAAGTACAAGGAATGCAAAAGCAATGATTTGCTGGGGAGGTGGCACATGCCAACACAAAAAGAAAAGATGCTCAATCAAATGCTTTATGATGCAAATCATGATGTGACTTTGTTGCGTGAGCGCGAAAACGCAAAAGCGTTGTGCTATAAATACAATTTATTGCACCCGTCACAAATCCAAAAACAACAAGACATCATGAAAAAGTTATTAGGAAAAACAAAAGGATCATTTACGATCGTTGCCCCTTTTTGGTGTGACTATGGATACAATATTGAAATTGGTTCTCACTTTTTTGCAAATCATAACACAACGATCTTGGATGGAGGTAAAGTAATCTTTGGCGATAACGTATTCATTGGTCCCAATTGTGGATTTTATACTGCTGGTCATCCATTGGATCATGAACGGAGAAATAAGGGACTAGAGTATGCCTATCCGATTACGATTGGCAATAATGTTTGGATCGGTGCTGGTGTTCAAGTCATGCCAGGCATTACCATAGGTAATGATGTAGTGATTGGTGGTGGTAGCATTGTCCTGCACGATATTCCAGATCAATGTTTAGCAGCAGGAAATCCTTGCCGTGTCATACGCTCTATCACTGCAGATGAAAGAGAAAGAAATTGGGATCGGGAAAATGAATTTGGTCAAGAAATAACAAGGCCATAAAACAGGGCATGCTATCCATTTTCAAAGGGATAAACAATTATAGACAGAGTTTTTTATGAAGTTATGGAACGGGTTGCTAAGATGTTTCCTCTTTTAGGAATCAATCGGATTCTTTTTAGTCCTGCCAAAACGGCGGCTTCAAAAGCATGTCCATCTGGATTGACTGGTGTTGTTACATTCTTGAAAGTAACATAGGATTTTTCCGTTTCTGGATCTTTTGCCATTGCCGTGTACATGGTTTTTCCTTCATCCACACAAGTTGGTTCGTCGACAACATCCGAATGGATTTCGGCATTCAAGGTACGAACTTCACTGGTATTATTTTGACAAGTAACGGTTACCGTAGCTTGCGTGTTATCATCGCTCCATGTCCATCCACTGACTTTCCAGTTATGACCGGTTGCTTGTGAAGTAACGACTTCAC
>NZ_JAXDRQ010000036.1:0-31823 GCF_034090965.1 Absicoccus sp.
GGATGTTTTTTGGGGTATGTAAGTTTAAAAGAGAATTCTATGCGTATTCCTATTCTTTTGCACATCTTAAATAATTTGGTCGCCTTACTGATGAGTGTTCCTATTCTTTCAATTTTATGTTTATTGGGAATGTTTGCCTGCTTTGTCGGAATGGTTTATCTATTATATAAATATGGAAACCGAATTTCAGAATTGTTTAAACAGGAATATTGCACGTACAGATACGGAAAGATGTTTTTTACCAGATGGACGACCATCTTGTATATAATCTTCTTTGTAGGAGTCGTTGTGTTCCTGTAAGGTGATGAAGCATAGGAATGATAAAAATCTATGAATAGATCACAGCATTAAAAAGCTGGTGATATCAAAGGGAGAACTAGAATTGGCTCTCCCTTTTTTGATGGTATGATTTGAATTTCTTAACGAAAAAGATTTCTAAAGAAGGATAAGGTCTTACGAATTATTACTTGATAAAACGTTATAAATAAAAAAAGTCCTTTAGGTAAAGGACTTATTGACATATGGTGGAGCGTAGGAGGATCGAACTCCTGACCCCCTGCGTGCAAAGCAGGTGCTCTCCCAGCTGAGCTAACACCCCACAAAAGTGGTTTTGCAGAAAACAAAATGGTGGGCCTGAATGGATTTGAACCAGCGACCTCACCCTTATCAGGGGTGCGCTCTAACCAACTGAGCTACAGGCCCGCTTGCTGACTGCCTAATCATATTACCATTTGCGATATTTGATGTCAACACACTTTTTCACTTTTTTTAATAGATACTTAGAAAGGAAATCACTAAAAACAAAAGAAAAAATAAAATGATCGAAACTTGACGAAAAGCAAGGCGAAATACCGGATAGGCATTCTTTTCCGGCAAGGGTCGTAGATCGAACAAGCCTACGATGCCATAGCCAACCAACACACAGACAATCAAAGCGCGCAATCCCATAAAGTGGGTCATATAATTCAGGCCAATCGTAATGCCATTAAACAACATATGACATACCATATTCAGGGAAAGATTCCGATGTTTCCAATAGACCATGCCCAACAAGGTTCCCGTAAACATATGCATGATGCCTTGGGTAAAGTTCATATGCATCCAACCAAATAAAACGCCACTAAAGACAATCGCAAATACCGCACCATAAGGCATGAGGCTTTGTTCAATCTCTCCACGAAATAAGATTTCTTCGCAACAAGGCGCAATACATACAGCGGAAACCAGCATCAAAACAATATAGAAAGGTCCATGATAGGTGGTCAATCCTCCATCCATAAAATGAAGGCCCAATGCCATTTGGATCAGTGTTAAAAGCATGGAAAAGGTAATCGTGATCGTAAACATCGAAGCTACGGTCTTGATGACGGTCTCAAAAGAAAAATCCCATCGAAATTGGGCCTTGGTCCATTCGACCTTCAATGCTTTTTTACCAATCCAAGCTGTTCCTCCCGTTGTCAATATGGTCAACAAAAGCAGACGAACCCCTGCATAGGTTTCTTGATTGATAGAAATATAAAAACGCATATACAACAAACGCAATACCCATCCCAATAGGATCTGTGCAAAGGCAAGGCCAAGCAATAACCAACCAATATGCCGGACTTGGCGTGTTAGATCTTTCCATTTAGTGAAAACTGGTGGCATAGTATTCCTCCTATTGATATTTGGCACGCCATTGATAATATTCTTCATCTTTCTTCTCATCAATGGTCACTTCTTCTTCATACAGCCCAAAATGAGCTTGGGGATAGAGTTCCCAGAAATCTTGATACGAGACCACACTGTGCCAATTCGTATTTTGAAGATAAATTTTTTCTGCTTTTAAGCACACAAGCGTTCCATCTTCCATGATGACAAGAACATGACCTGCTTTTAGATATTCCATAACTTGGTTTGATTCAATGACTTTCATAGTACCTCAAAATAAAGGCTGGAAATTCCAGCCTATCGATTATTCATAATGTTCTTTTAATTCTTGGAAATAGCTCTTTGGATGCGCACATACTGGACATTTTTCTGGTGCATTCGGTCCCACAAATACATGTCCACAATTCAAGCAGATCCATACCGTATCTGGTGCTTTCTTGAACATCGTATCGTCTTCAATTTCTTTGGTCATTGCTTTGTAACGCGCTTCATGATGTTTTTCCACTTTCGCTACGCCATCGAATAAACGAGCAATTTCATCAAAGCCTTCTTCACGAGCCGTCTTGGCAAAACCAGCATACATATCGGTCCACTCATAGTTTTCACCAGCCGCTGCATCTTTTAGATTTTCAGTCGTTGTTGGAATGACACCCCCATGCAAAGCTTTAAACCACAATTTCGCATGTTCTTTTTCATTGCCTGCTGTCTCCAAGAAAATATTTTGGATCTTTACATATCCATCTTTCTTGGCTTGCGAAGCATAATACTGATACTTGATGCTTGCTTGACTTTCACCCGCAAAAGCTGTCTGTAAATTTTTTTCTGTCTGAGAACCTTTTAATTCCATAAAATCAGACCTCCTCTTTTTGTTTATTATACCATTTTTTTAGTCATTGGAAGCCCAATTTGGAATTTCTGTCCCCCTCCGGATCAATACCGCTTTTTGAAAATCCGTTTGATTTAAAAATTCCATGATGGCCAGTGTTTCGTCTTCATCACAGCCCACTAAAAATTTCACAACACAATCTTTCTTTAAGATATCGGCACTAATGACCAATGCATCGACCCGATTAGTTTTTTTGGATCCTTTATAAATATGAATGGGATCCGTGGATGGATCAATCGTATCGGTCAAGATTCCATAATCAACTGGATAGATCAAATTGGTGAATTGTTTATGTTTTGATCCTTTTGGATAATCAATCTGAATCGAACTGGACAAAACCAAAGTATCTACCTTTTGCCAAAATAGCGCATTATTTTCAATCTCTTGCATAAATCCTCCCGAAAACGTGTATATTTATTATAGCATTACTGAAACAGTTTTCAAGAAATGTAAATTTATTGTGCGCTGCTTTCAACAAAATCCCAGAAGTCTTCATATTCAGCTTGTTCAAAATCGATTTGTGACGTGTTGTTCCACAAACCAACTGTCTTATACGTATCATTGAAACCAATGGCCGCTTGTTTGACCTTGCCTTTTTTTATCGCATACAAAGCCGGTGTATACATGAAATACGGTACAATCTGAAGTAAAGCTTTGCCATCTTTGGTTGAAGAGATCAAATGATCGGCATCTTCGGTTTCTTTTTGAAAACCAAAATCCGTGGAATCCACCACATAAATAGTGAGATTTGGATGTTCGCCCTTGGTTTTTTTGATATAGGCATTTAACTTCTTACAAAACTGACAACCATCTCGTTCCACCATAAACACAAACGTATCTTTAATTTTGATCTTTTCTTGGAGCTGACTCACCGTAATATCTTTGGTCTGAAATGCTTTTTTCGACTGACAACCCACCAAAGAAAGGAATACAGCGAAAACACATACGATTGAAAACAAACGTTTCATATTGATCACTTCCTTAATCCATCGACTAATTTGGTCATGCTATATGCCAAAGCTTCGAGTTTTTCTGGCCCTTGGGCTAATGCTTGATGAAAAGACATCGCTCGATCTGCGGTTGAGAAAATGCCGATCATTCCCGTTTGATACATTTCTTGATACCCTTTACCTAAAGCACCTGATAAACAAATGACGGGTTTGTCATAGCGATTGGCCAATTCACAAACGCCAAAAGGAACTTTTCCATACATCGTTTGTGCATCGGTTTGTCCTTCGCCGGTTATCACCAAATCACAATCACGCACATCTTTTTCCATATGATTCGTTTCCATCAATAAGGAGATCCCGGCTTGTTGGCGGGCATGGAAAACCCCCAATAAGATTCCGCCAATACCCCCAGCAGCACCCGCTCCTTCATAGTCATCGATATCCACATGAAAGGTTTGTTGGACCTTATCCCGATACAAACGCATCCAATGATCGATCTCTTTCATTTGATTGTTAAAGATTCCTTTTTGCGCCCCAAAAATATACGTAGCCCCTTCTGGACCGAGTAGATGATTTTTCACATCGCAAGCCACGATGATCTCTATATGTGGCCGTTTAAATTGGCGCTTATCGATATAGGCAATTCGGCGCAAGCCATAAACACCTGGTTCCAATTCGTTGCGTTTTTTATCATAGAATTTGACACCAAAAGCACAAAGAATGCCCATGCCACCATCGTTGGTAGCACTACCACCCAGACCAATGACCAATGTTTTTGCCCCTTTATGAATGGCATCCTTGATCATCAAACCAACACCATAGGAAGAAGCAACCATCGGATTTCGCTTTTCTTTGGATGTCATATTCAAGCCAATACAACTAGCCACATCCATGACGGCCACTGATCCATTATAGGCATAGTGTGCTCGAATCGGTTTTCCATAGGCATCCACCGTATGACAGGAAACCATCTTGCCATGGATCACATCACAAAAAACTGCAGCCGTTCCTTCGCCGCCATCCGCCATGGGATATTTCACACAAATATGCTTTGGATTGGCACGAAGAATGCCAGCTTCAATGCGATCACAAGCTTGTGATGATGTCATACATCCTTTATAGGAATCACTCGCAATGACAATTTTCATATTTTCAGTTTACCATAGAAAAGATTGAGTTCAAAATCGCGATACTATATAATGAAAAGAGCTTATATGGAGGCATACGTATGGCCAAAAAACATGTATTGATTGGCGTTTGTGGTGGCATTGCCGCCTACAAAGCTTGTGATCTTGTAAGCACGCTTTCCAAACGCAATTTCGAAATAAAAGTAATGATGACAGAACATGCAACGCAATTTGTTCCCCCACTATCTTTTGAAGCCTTGTCCAAAAATCCAGTCGAAACTGACTTGTTTCATGATACAAAAGATCCCATTGCGCATATCAGTTTAGCCAATTGGGCCGATATTGTCGTATTGGTACCTGCCACTGCCAATGTGATCGCGAAAGTGGTCCATGGCATCAGTGACGATCTGGTATCCACCACCTTTTTAGCTTGTACATGTACCAAATTGATTTGTCCAGCTATGAATGTGGATATGTATGAAAATCCAGTGACCCAAGAAAATATCCAAAAAGCCAAGCAATTGGGCTATCAATTTGTGGAACCTGTAGTGGGGCATTTAGCTTGTGATGCAACGGGCAAAGGCAAATTAGCACCCGTATCCGCTATGGTCGATCGGATTGAACAATTGACCCATCCGACTTTTTCTTTAGCTGGAAAAAAGGTATTGATCACAGCCGGTCCGACCCAAGAGCCATTGGATCCGGTTCGTTTTCTTTCCAATCATTCTTCCGGAAAACAAGGTTATGCGATCGCACAAGCTGCTAAAGATATGGGGGCACAAGTCACGCTTGTGTGTGGTCCTTGTGCATTAACGGATATTCCTGGTGTCGAAATGATCCATGTTCAGACGGCGCAGGAAATGTTTGAAGCGGTAAAAAACACTTATGAAGATGCGAATTATATCATCATGGCAGCCGCTGTCGGTGATTATCGACCCGAAGTGGTTTCGAATCAAAAAATTAAGAAAGCGGATGCTTGTATGGAATTGCGTCTAATAAAAAATCCCGATATCTTAGCTTTTGTTGGTCGTCACAAGACGCATCAGATTCTTTGTGGCTTTGCGATGGAGACCCAAGATCTCGAAAAAAATGCGCACCAAAAGTTGATCGATAAAAATTGTGATCTTTTGATTGGCAATAACTTATTTGTGGAAGGAGCCGGTTTCCAAGGCGATACCAACGTAGTCTGTTTGATTACCAAAGATTCCATCGATCAACTGCCAAAGTTGACGAAATCGGAATTAGGATATAAAATTCTAAAGACTATGTCGAAACTAGAAAAGGAAAAATAATGCCTATGTTAGTGTGTATCGATATCGGGAACTCCAATATCACATTGGGTCTGATCAATAAGGATCAAATCGTGGGTAAATATCGTTTAACGACCAAAGCGCGTCGTTCCAGTGATGAGTTTGGGTTGATGTTGCAGTCCTTTATGCAAAGAGAAAATATACAAAAAGAAGATATTGATGATGTCATCATCACTTCTGTTGTGCCCAAGGTCATGCACTCTTGTCGCAATGGTGTTTTTAAATTCTTTGGGATCGAACCCATCATTGTTCGACCGGGCTTAAAAAGTGGAATCAGTGTTCAAATGGAAAACCCACGCAGTGTCGGTGCTGATCGAATCGTCGATTGTGCCGGGGCCTATTATCATTATGGCGGTCCGGTATTGGTCATCGATTTTGGTACGGCAACCACGTATGATTTTGTGGATGAAAAAGGTCGGTTTCGTGCCGGTGTGATTAGTGTCGGCATTGAAACGGGTGCTTTGGCATTGACCAACCAAACCGCACAGTTACCAGAAATCGAAATTCGCAAGCCAAAGACCATCATGGCTCGTAATACGCAAAGTGAAATGGAAGCAGGTGTCTTTTACCAATATTTAGGTGGAGTGGAATATACGATTCGCCAATTCCAGAAACAAGCCGATACTCCTCAACCCATCAAAGTTGTGGCCACGGGCGGTCTAGGCCGCATCATTCATGCCCATACCCCATTGATCGATACATACGATGCCGATTTGATCTTCAAAGGCTTAAATATCATTTATAAAAAAAATAAACCAATCAAAGAATAGAAACTTTGATTGGTTCTTTTTTTATATGGAAGCCGCTAATATAGCAGCAGCCGTACCATCGGCAGCCGCTGTTGTTAATTGACGCACATTTTTCGTACGCACATCACCTGCCACAAAAATATTTTTTACATTGGTTCGTGTATCTTCTCCCGCTTGGATATAGCCGCTTTTGTCCAAATGGACAATGCCTTCCAACAAGCTGGTTTCTGGTTGCATACCAATGGCCACAAATAAGCCATCTACCGCTAACGAACGCTTTTCTTTCGTTTGCACATTTTGAAGCGCAAGACCCGATAGTTTTCCCTGCTTTTCCTCTAAGCCACAAATGATCGTATTTGTGATGGGATGAATGTTGTCGATGGTTGCTAATTTTTCCTGTAGGACCGTTTCGGCTCGATATGTATTCCGACGATGGATCAAATAGACTTCTTTGGCAATCGATGATAGATAAATGGCATCATCCAAGGCAATATTACCACCGCCATTGACAGCTACCACTTTATCTTTAAAGAATGCCCCATCACAATTGGCACAATATGAAATGCCATGTCCAATCAGTTTTTCTTCATTGGCCAGGCCCAAATGACGATGGCTCGCTCCACCTGCATAGATCAAACTCTTTCCGGAATATGTATCTTGTGCCGTTTGGATCGTGACACGATTTTCTTCGGGAACAATCTTCACAACTTCTTCATAGACAAAATGAGCACCGAGATCCATGGCTTGTTGATAGAGCTTAAAACCTAGATCAGCCCCATTCACCGAAGCCATGCCCGGATAATTTTCGATTTCATTGGCCGTAATGATCTGACCACCCGGTGCATTTTTTTCAAACACGATGGCTTGTTTTCCTGCGCGTTGAATATATATGGCAGCAGTTAGACCGGCAATGCCAGCCCCAATGATCAATATGTTATTTTTATTCATAGGATCTACCTCCTTGTGCTTTCATCGTATCGAAAAATCGAACGTTTACCAAGTGGAATGCCCATCAATCGAACTTCTGGTTCCAATTGGATCTTTGTGTGGGCATAGACCTTCTCTAAGATGGTTTGGATCGCACAAGACACCGAATCCATGGTTGCTCCTTCATTGATCAAGATCAATGGACTGTCTGGATACATGCGCACTCCTTGAAAATGAAATCCCTTGGGCCACAAGGTCTTTAATATTGATCCCGTTGATATTTTGATATGATCTGCTGGCAAATCAAACATCTTCAAAGTAGGAAATTGTTTTTGGAGCTGGATGGCTTGGCTTTTGGCAACGATCACATTGCGAAAAAAAGAGCCACAACTTGGATAGCGTTGCAGATTCGGAATGCGATGGGCTCGTTGATCTACTATTTCTGCCCGTTTTTGAACAAGTACTTGTTTCGATCCTTTAATCAAAGAAACAACCACCGATTGAATAAACCAACGTTGGGGATCTTGTTGAAAAATAGACGTTCGATATCCCATACCCAATTCAGCTTTTGAAAATGTTTTTATTTGATGCGTGAAACGATCATACACTTGGACCGATTCAATGACATCTTTTAGTTCATGGCCATAAGCCCCTGCATTCATCATGGCAGCTCCACCTAAGCTTCCTGGAATGCCCGATAAAGATTCCATGCCTTGGTACCCATTTTCTACGCTCCATTGAATAAATGCGTCCATATTTTGACCGGATTGGATGCGAATGCGTACACCCTGCACGGTTTCCGATTCCATTTGCCAACCCATCATTTGATTGATCAGCCAAACATCTTGGGCCTTTTCCTTTCCTACCAACGTATTGGTGCCTCCACCTAAAATCGAAGCATTTGGATATAAGTGAAAGATATCTTCAATTTCTTGATCCTTTTCGACAATGATGGCCGTATGGATGATAGGTCCCATACGAAATGATAAATACGTGGATAGATCAAAATGTGTTACTGTCTTCATCTTTGTCCTCCTATATCTTTTTTATCTTAGATATTGTCTTCTGTCTTGTGATTTGCTCAAAAAAAACTGTGTCCTGCTAAAACAGAACACAGCCAGGGGGAAATTCACGATGATTTTTGCTCAATCTCTGAAAGATCTATAAGATCATGAATGCCCAATGGGTGTTGAAAAACTTTCGTTGGCTTCGCACTGTTCTCCTTATCCTGCATTCGGCTTTATTGCGATGCATATGGAAACAGAAATCGTTTTTGTTTCATGCCTAAACGATCATCCCTCCTATCTTCACTATACCTTTTTTCTCCCATAAAAAAAGTACCCCTGGGGTACTATTGCTTCTGTTTATAGGCATCCAATTTGTCTTTCTTACAAATCTTGGTGAACGGACATTGTTCACACTTAGGATTACGGGCTGTACAAAGATAACGACCAAAAAAGATAAAATCATGATGGGCTTGATTCCATCGATCGCGATCGATCTTTCGTTTGAGCTTGGCTTCCACTTTTTCCACCGTATCATAAGGTTTAGCCAATCCCAATCGTTTACTCACCCGATCCACATGGGTATCCACCGCAAAACTAGGAATCCCAAAAGCTACACTGCGAACCACATTGGCCGTTTTTCGGCCTACACCAGGTAGTGACATCAAATCTTTATAACGCGATGGAACGATACCATCGTAGCGTTTTTCCAGCTCTTTGCTTAGATTGGATATCGCATAGGCCTTATTACGATACAAACCAATCCGTTTGATGTAAGGGATGATGTCTTTGACTTCGGCTTGTGCCATCTCCTTCGAAGTCGGATAGGCCGCAAATAAGGCTGGTGTGACTTGATTGACCGATGCATCGGTGGTTTGGGCCGATAAAACAACCGCTACCAACAATTGAAACGGAGTTTCATGGATCAATTCACATTGGGCATGCGGAAATATTTTTTCGATTTCATCAACAATTTCATTACCGGTCACGAATACCATCCTCCACTTCTTCCACCGTTAAGCCTTTTTGTTTCCAAGACACCAAGATCGATTCCATATAATTCAGGGATAATTTATTATAGACCACGGCTTCATTGAGCGCACAAACGACCATGCGCTCGGTGTATTTTTCTTCCAGATCAAGGATGCGTTGCATTTCATTGGGGCTTAAAGGACGACCAAATTCGGTTTCAATGCGTTCAATCAAAGATTGATCCAAAGGTTGTCCAATGTCGTCTTCATAGACGCCGTCAATATGAAAGGTCAAGGCCCCGTCATGAAAATCAATGGTCAAATAGCCTTTATCCGATAGAGATAAAAAGATTTCTTCAATCTGATCCACATCTAGCTTTGTTTTTGTGGATAGGGCTTCATGATCTATTGGGGTATGGGTTTGATTCATAAAATCAATCAATAATAAGACCATGGCTTCATCGTTGTTGACATGCAGATCTTGGAGATGATCCAAGATCCAAGTGCGATGATCCATATACGGTGCATTCCAATCCATCTTACTCATTTGGGCTCAACCCTCTTTCATAGACACGAACAAAGGTATCATAATCAATCAAGATCATCGATCCATCGCCCGTGATCACATAACAAGGATTATTATATCCATAACCGAGAACAATCGTATCGGCTTGGATACCATACTCTTTTTTTGCCACTTTCTTCGCTTTATCATAATTTAACGTGCTCATTTTTCGCGTCGTGATGACATTGCCCTTCACATTAAACCAATATAACGTTTTTTTCGTGTAGCCTTGATACGTCTTATAATCAAAAACATGCGTCGTTAATCCTTGAATGCCTTTGACTTTCTTTTCGATCTTCGCTTGATTTTGGGCTTCGACTTGTTCATGAACGCGATTGGGACCACTGATGAAAAGTGACCAAAAGATACATATCAAAAGGATCAAGACGATCCATAATACAGCAGTAAAACGACGATTCAGTCCTTTCATCCTATCCCTTCCTTTCTTATAGACGTTTGATAAAGGTTTCCACTAATTGTGCCGATTGAGCACTGGCTTTGGGTGCATATTCCGAAAATTCCATGGGATTATCATGGTGAACAGCCACATCACTCAATGCCCGGACAATGACATAGGGCACTTGGAACGAATGGGCCACTTGGGCAATGGCGCCGGCTTCCATTTCACTGCAGGCCGATTGTGGAAAATGGCTCATCAAACGATCCAGATCTTCCGTTCGTGACATAAATAAGTCTTGACTGGCAATCCAACCTACATGAAAAGAAATGCCTAGATCTTGGGCACACGATGTACAAAGATCCACCAATTTTTGGTCGGGTTCATAGACCAGACCATAGGCGTCGTCTCCATCCAATGCGGTCAAATCAAAATCGGCTTGTACCACCATTTGAGAGATGACAATATCCAAGACGTTTTGATCGGCTTTTAGACCACCGGCCGTACCAATGTTGATAATGGCTTCTAAATCTTGTTTCATGCATAAGATCGCTGTGGCCATGGCCGCATGCGTCTTACCAATGCCCGATTTTGCGATCACGATGTCTTTGCCATGCATTGTACCATAATGCAAGGTACAGGTGGCGACTTGTTCGGTTTTCGTAATGGTCGATAGCTTTTCAATGGCTTCGACTTCCATATCCATTGCAGCAATAATTCCTATCATTTCGTTTCCTTTCTTGTACATACATAAAAATATTTTTCACCCGGACAGATACCGGGATGGGTAAAGTCCGTATCGATGGATTCAATTTCAAAATAGGGTTCCAATTGTGTTTGTAACCATTGGGGATCATAGACTCTTTGAAGGTGATGTTCCTGGATGAGTCCGGCTTTCGTATAAAACGCAAAGTCTTGATAGATCCAATCGTCTTCGCTTTCAATGGACCATTGGTATTTGGTACCATCGCAAAACTCACCCGTTTCATTCCATTCTTGGCGAAATTCTGCTAAGCGATCCAAAGCGTGGGTATCAAAGAAAAAGGTGCCATGGGGATGTAAATGATCATGGACTTGTTGAAAAAAGGTAATGACATCTTCTGGATCTAGAAGATAATTGAAGCTATCACATAAACAGGCAATCGCCTCAAACGATCCCAAAGCACTTAGGTCTTTCATGTCCTGGCAATAATACGGAATGGTTGGATCTTTGGCCTTGGCTTGATCGATCATTTGTTGCGAAAGATCCAAAGCTTGCATCGTATAGCCTTTTAAAGCAAGGGCATGAGTGATTTCTCCTGATCCACAGGCACATTCTAACATGGAACAAGCGGATTTGTGTCGTTCGATCCAAGTAACCCAGGCTTGTGTTGCTTGTTCATCTTTGACTAGATCATCATAATAGGTGGCCAACGTACTATAGATCATAGCTAGTCACCGGACAATCTGCATACAAACGATCCAAATTATAAATTTGACGTGTTTCTTTCACAAATAAATTGACCACCACATTGCCAAGATCCAATAAGATCCAAGGACTATGGGCATCGCCTTCTTGACGAATGGGGATATCAAAGCCTGCTTCTTTGACTTTTTCTTTGATGTTTTGGGCAATCGCATTATTTTGACGAAGATTATTGGCTGTGACCACAATGATATCATCCATAAATGGAGTGATATCCATACAATCGTAGTCTTTCACGAACATTCCTTTTCGTTCCAATATCGCTTGAATCACGACATCTTTTAATTCCATACTTATTTTCCTTCCTCTAAATATTTATCATTTTCATTTTTTACGGCCCAAAAGCCTTGATAAATATCGGCTTTGCATAGATCGATCAAATGGGTAGAATCATAACCTCGTAAGGGATCGGTCTTATCGGCACAAAACACGATCATCGCATAGGGATCTCTATGATCATCGCCTAAGACATGATGATAGATGGCATTTTTGATTTGGGGATCATCCAAATAAAAGATGCGGTCCACGATTTCGCTTCCGACAAAACCATGCCATACCGGAATGGCCCATTTCTTATTTTCGGGACAAATGGCATCCATCCATTGTTCCAAATGGATTTTATCCATATTTTTCGCAATATCATGAAACAAACCAATATAGTAGGCTTTTTGCCCATCCAAGCCATTGGCCAAGGCCATTTCTTCACATAAATGGGCAACCGATACGCTGTGTTTGTAGCGATGTTGCGTTTCTCTTTCGGCAATAAAGTTTTCTATGTATAAACGATGTTCATAGATATATTGTAAGACACTGTAAGGTACATAATTCAATTTATTGCCCTTGCGAATTTCCGAACTGGATACAGGCATGGCTTCCATATGGATACACTGAATCGGATATTGGGTCTTGGCTAGCTGGCCATCTCGATCCACACAAACAAAAGAAATCAACGAAGTCAATGTTTCGGGTTCGCGCCATTGATCAAATTGTGTCAATTGATCATTGCCGATCATCCAGACAAATTCATGATCGGGATACCTTTGTTTCAAGGTCTTGACCGTATCGATCGTATAGCTTTTTCCTTCTCGTTCCATTTCCAATGTACAGACATGAAAGCGTGGATCATAGGCCATGACTCTTTGGATCATAGCCAAGCGATGGACATCGGATGTTAAGATTCGATCTTTTAATGGCGTCGATTTGGTGGGCATGAACCAAATTTCATCGCAATGAAGCTTTTGTAAACCGGTCTTTGCGATTTGGATATGGCCATAATGAATGGGATCAAAGGATCCACCAATAATTCCTACTTTCATTTCTACATCCCCAACTTATTTTCTTTGGAGCGACGATACAACACAAAGGTATGACCCACGACGTGGACGACTTCACTATGGGTATTGGCAGCACATTCAATAGCTGCTTCGCGCACATCAATGGGACTGGTCTTCAATAATTTACACTTGACCAGTTCATGGGCTTCCAAGGCTGCATCTAAGGTTTCCATCGTATTGTACGATAGGCCGTCTTTGCCAATTTGAAGGATGGCTCGATACGAGTTTGCGAGTTTCCGTAATTTTTTCTTGGTTTGTTTATCTAACATTAAATCATTGCCTTTCTAAATGTGACATTGATGCCTTTATGGACACGTACATAAATTTGTTTGATGTCGCCACTCACACAGAACCAGCCTAAGCCGTGAATGACCACATCCATTTTATCATTCCCTACCTTGGGTCCATGGAACGTATGCATACTGACCATGCTGGTATCTAAACAAGGCACCAACATTTCGTTCAAATGATCATTCCATAAGCGATCGGCATCGGCTAATTTGCCGCGATGGATCGCAATGGAGCGGGAAAAATAACCAACCACACTGGCTTTACCATTGGTGACCACATCCAAACGGGCCAAACCGGCAGCGGCAAAGGATTGGTCTTCATAGATCTGCGATACATACGGCCGAACGGGTTTGGTAGGAATGACCGTTTTTAAGTCTTTGGGTTGAAGCCATGCCAATACACTATGGCGATTTTCAATGCCAGGTGTATCATAGATCGTAAATCCTTCTTGTGGAATAGGGATCAGATCGAGCGTTGTCCCCGGATTTCGAGAGACGGTTAATTGACGGTCTTCCAACATTTGGTTCAATAAGGTACTTTTTCCTACATTGGCCATGCCCATAAAGATGATGTCTTTGCCAAAGCTATAGCGTTCAATGGCACGTTCAATTTGATGGATGCTGTGGATCCCTCGATCGGATAGTGTTTTATGTTTTTTGGATGGATCTAAAATTAGATCACCACAAATCAAGATATCACGAACGACGATTTTTTCTTCTTTGAGTCGATGATCCACAAACGCATAGATCTTTTGATCCGTCACGGTCTTAGGTAAGATATCTCGTTTGGTCAAGATCAAGACAATATCTTTGCCCGGTAATTTTTGATTGAGTCGTGAGATCATACCGCCTTCAAAATCAAAGAGATCAACGATCCAAAAGACAACGCCATCGATCGCATTGATCTTTTCGAAAGTTTGACTGGATTCAATGCCTTGTTGCATGGAAATCGTGACTTGGCCATAATGCGAGATCTTATAACATCGTTCACAATAGGTTGCATCCAGTCGGGGAACATATCCCAAGGCTTCGGGGTCTTCATTTTGAAGTTCAACGCCACACCCTTTACAATATTTGGTCATTCACAACCCTCCTTTTCTAGATTGTACTGAGGCTTTTCAAAATATTCAATTAATTTTTCGGCACTATGGATACCATCAATCGCACTGGTCACGATACCACCGGCATATCCCGATCCTTCGCCGCTTGGATAAAGGCCAAAAATTGAACTCATTCCTTGTGGATCGCGTGAAATGCGAATGGCACTGGAAGAGCGAGATTCAACCGCACTCAAGATAGCACCGGAAGAAACAAAGCCGGGTACGCGTTGTTCAAAGTTTTCTAGTGCTTCATGCAGAGCTTGATTGATGGGGTTTGAAAATAAGGTATTTAGATCCACAAATTGGGTTCCCAATGCATACGTGGGTTGGACCGCGCCAAAGGCTGTGGATATCTTATGGTCTAAATAGTCAGAGGCCAATTGGCAACAAGCGGCATAGCCATGGGCCATTTGATAGGCTTTGGCTTCTAACTCTTCTTGATAGGCTAGACCGCCCAGGATTGCTTTTCCATAATCGCTTTCATCCACTTGGACCAATAGGGCGCTATTGGCATTGGTGCCATCACGTTTGGCATAGCTCATGCCATTGATCACCGTGTGTTTGGCCTCACTGGCAGCCGGGATCACATAACCACCGGGACACATACAAAAGGTATAGACGCCTTTTTGATTGGATGCGGTATAGGTAAGTTTATAGCGTGCAGGAATGAGTCGGGGATCGTGGGCATATTCTTTCAACATGGCTTGATTGATATAGTCTTGTCGATGTTCAATGCGCACACCGATCGCAAAGCGTTTATTTTCCAACTGGATATGATGGGCATGCAACATCAAAAGGGTATCTTTGGCACTGTGTCCACACGCTAAGATCATGGCCGTACAGGGATGCCATACATTGTGGTATTGAATGGCAACCAGGTTTCCGTCTTTGACTTGGATGTCTTCTAAGGCTGTATCAAAACAAAAGGTGCCGCCCAGGCGTTCAATTTCATTTCGACAGTTTTTAATGATTTGTACAAAGGCATCCGTACCAATGTGGGGATGTTGATCGATCAAGATTTCAGATCGAGCGCCAAAACGGACCAATTCTTCCAAGACTTTGCGACAGCGACTGTCTTTGGATCGGGTGGTCAATTTGCCATCACTAAAGGTGCCGGCACCGCCTTCGCCAAATTGCACGTTGCATTCTGGATCCAATTGGCCGGTTTGCCAAAATTGATGAACTTTTTGGGTTCTTGTATCCACTTGGGAACCGCGTTCTAGAATCATGGGATGGTAGCCGGCTTGGGCCAAGATCAAGGCCGCAAACATGCCTGCTGGGCCAAAGCCGACGACAACGGGTCGATCAATCAAGGGATGGTAGCCGCTGGATACGGGTTGGTAGTGTTCATTGGGGCGGGGTTGTACATCTTTGTGTCGTAGATACTTTCGTTCGTGTTTGACTTTGGCATCGATCACATACGAAAAGAAGATCTTTTGCGATCGGGCATCCACACTTTTGCGGTGGATGGACCAAGACAAAAGATCCTTGGTTGGCATATGTAGTTTTTTTAGAAGTTGTGCCTCCATTTCTTTTTTGTCTTCGGTGGCACATTTGACTTGAAAAACACGGATCATAATAAATTATCTAACACCGGATAGCGTTTGTGATAATGCATCACAAGGCTGGCAAAGGCTTGCGCAAAGGCCAGGGTCAAGAAATAAACGACCAAGTGTGCATGGGGTAACAACGCCAATAATATTTTTGCGAATAAGATATGTGAAGTATAAATCAATAAGGATTCATGGCGCAAGGTCATATAACTTTCCTTATAGGGTAAATTCCAGGTCAATAGGGCATTGACCATAAAATAGGTAGCTGGCACCAACAACAGATACATACTGGTCAAATCACGAAGGATGCCCATTTGATCATAGAGATGCACTTCCATGACCAATAGAATAAAGCTAATCAGCCAACCAATCATGGATACGCGATGAGGCAAACGACGGGTCTTGCTTAATAACAGGCCGATGCATACAAACATAGGGCCAAAGAAGATGCCGTCTCGTGAGGTTACCAACACTTTGGTAAAAAAGCCAAAGAAGAAGGATACATAGGGCATGGTTTCCCAAATGGGCGTATAGACATTGATCAAATAGCCGAAGATATATAAGATCAAGGATACGATCAATGCGCGTTTCATGCTGTGTTTGGTGTACAGCAGATAGACGATATAGGTAGCTAACATCAATGCGGGCAAGAACCATAAATGATAATAGGATCCATTGAATATCACATCGCGTAAATAAGCAAAGATGTGATAGATGCGAAAATTCGCATGGGCATAGTCCCAAATGGTATAGGGCAAATAAATGATGGTCCAGGTCAAATAGATCTTACCTAAGCGTTTTTCATAGTTGAGCAGTGCTTCTTCATTGGTGGACAAATCATTGGTAATTTTTCGAAAGAAGAAAAATCCCGATGCCACAAAGAAGAAAGGTACAGCCAAACGGCAAACCGTTTGGATCCAATAGGTATTGAATGTTTGTGAAACTTCATAGAATGGGTAGGTATGGATACAAACCACCAATAGTGCCGATACATATTTGGCAATATCAATGGCGCCATATCTCCTTTTTCGTCTTGCCATATTCTCTCTTTCCCCTTATCTTTTTTTCAAACGTGGCACTCGTGCGCCTAATGTGGATGCCAATTCATTATTGATCGTATGGGCAGATCGTGTGATCGCATCCATCGTCACTTGTTCTTTTCCTTGATGCCCAATGAGACAAACAATATCCCCTTCTTGTACGTTGTCTACCTGGGTCACATCGATCATACATTGATCCATACAAATATTGCCAATCAATGGACAACGTTTTCCATGGACCAACACTTCTACGCCTTGATTGGATATCAAACGTGGCAAGCCATCGGCATACCCAATGGACATCGTTGCGACTTTGGTTGGTTTTTGCGCAATAAAATGCCGTCCATACGATACGCTCATGCCGGGCTGGATCCATTTGACTACGCTCACATTGGCATAGAGGGACAAGATTGGTATAAAATCCGGTTGGGTGGCGATGGGAATTTGATCATCGCTGGTCAAGCCCAAGGGCAATAAACCGGGTCGACAATAGTCATAGCCGAGATCTTGATAGTTTAAGATGCCATAACTATTTTGTAGATGGGTCAATCCGGGATCGATCCCGTTATCTTTTAATCGATCAAGAACTTCATTAAATAAACCAATTTGCTGTTTGGTGAAAGTCGATGCGTCGATACCTAGGTCATCACTGACCGGAAAATGAGAGAAGATCCCATCCACTTGGACATGATCCAATTGATAGGCACGAACGATATCTTCAAAATGTTTTTCTTGTGGTTGATACAAGATACCGGTCCGATTCATGCCCGTATCCACTTTACAATGCGCATGAATGATCACATCATGGGCTTTGGCATAGTCATTTAATTTGCAGGCATAGGCATACGAACAAAGCGATTGGGTAATGTTTTGTTCATGCAGATAGTGCCAATGTTCTTCGGGGGTATAGCCTAAGATTAAGATGTTCTCTTGCAGGCCGGCTTGGCGTAAGCGAAGGGCTTCATCCACGCTGGAAACGCCAAAAAAGTCAATGCCCCATGCTTGACAGGCTTTGGCAACCGTAATGTCCCCATGCCCATAGGCGTTGGCTTTGACAATCGCCATAATTTTGGTCGATCCAATGAGTTTTTGGGTTTCCTCTAAATTATGAGCGATGGCATCCGGATCGATTTCGATCCAAGCACGACTATAGCTCTCTAACATACGCCGACTTCTCTTTCCATAGCCAATGCAATCAAACGATCGATCAGAGTTGGAAAGGAAATACCGGCTTCGGCCATCATGCTTGGATAACGCGACGTGGCAGTAAAGCCTGGAATCGTATTGACTTCATTCAAGACAATCGATTTGTCGGGTTGGACAAACATGTCGACACGGGCCATGCCTGTACAATTCAAGGCACGATAGACTTGTTTAGCCAAAGTTTGGGCTTTTTCAAAGGTATCGGCATCGATGCGGGCTGGACAATAAATATGGGAGCCAACCAGATCGTATTTGCCTTCAAAATCAAACACACCGCGTGTGATCTCAATTTCATCACAGGATCCGGTCACCAGTTCTTCGTTGCCCATAACGGCACAGCCAATTTCAAAGCCTTCAATGGCTTTTTCAATCAAACATTTGCCACGTCCGTCGTATTGGAAAGCGTCTTGGACTGCGTCCAAATATTGTTCTTTGGTTTCAACTTTATGAACGCCATAACTGCTTCCAGCGTTGCATGGTTTGATGATCCATGGCAAAGGAATCCGTGAAACAACGGATTCAAAAGATGGAACTTCTTCTGTTTTATATAAGCAAAGATAGTCTGCACAGGGAATGTTGGCTTCTTTACAAATGATATGCATGATTTCTTTATCCATGCACATCGCACTCGCCAATACGTCACAGCCCACACAATGGATGTTCATCAGTTCCATTAAGCCTTGGATACAGCCGTCTTCCCCGTTTTTACCGTGGACGATGGGAAAAACACAATCGATATCGATTTTCTTTTGATTGGTCAGATCAAATACACCTTGATGGATCCAAGCACAAGGTCTGGCTTGGGTTTGCCAATGGTCGTGTTCGATATCATCGATGGATCCATCATAAATATAAAAGACACCTTGTTGATCAATGCCAATCATGGTCATTTGATACAACTCGGCATGAATTTGTCGTAAGAAGCTGGCTGCGGAATGTAACGAAACACTATATTCTGAACTTTGTCCGCCAAAGATGACGGCCAGATTGATTTTTTTCATTCGTTTTCTCCTTGTTGTAAATCACTAATAATTTGGTCCATGGCCATGGCCCTGGAGCCTTTCACTAAGATAGCACAATCGGTGTTTAGAAAGGGGCGTAAGGCTTGCATCAATGATTTTTTGGAATCAAACCAAGTTCCCTGGGCTGCATCGGCTGTATAGAATGATCGATCGCCAACACAGAATACATAGTCAATGCCTAATTGATGGGCATAGGCACCAATTTGTGCGTGTAATGCTTTTTCGTTTTCTCCTAGATCGAGCATATCCGATAAAACGGCAATATGACAAGGGGTAGGAATACTGGATAAGGTATCCAAAGCAACCTTGGCACTTTCGGGATTGGACTTATACGAATCATCAATGATGGTTGCTTGACCAATCGTAATTTGTTGGGTGCGCATCTTTGTCATTTCAATATGCTCTAGTCCATATTCTATAGCATTTTCATCGATTTGTTTAGTCTTTGCCGCATAAATTACGGGTAAAGCGTTTTCAGCTTGGAAGTCGCCTAATACATTCATGGAAACGGGCTTTTTCATATCGTTACAGGTAAAGGTAATGCCATCTTTTCGATGGATGATGTCCCCCATAATATAGCTATTTCCACCCGGACCAAAAGAATGCAGCATGACATCACCACGATCGATTTCTGGCAATACCGCTTTGATTTCTGGGCATGTATGATAGAGGCAGAGTGATTTGGTATGGGTCAAAATTTCCAACTTGCCACGGGCAATATTTTCTTTGGTTCCAAAATTTTCCATATGGGCCGAGCCAATGCTGGTGATGATGGAAATATCCGGACGCGCAATGGAACATAAGAAATCGATATCGCCTTTGTGTTCCATGCCCATTTCGAGAATAGCAATTTCTACATCGGCATCCAGATCTAAGACAGTCAATGGTAAGCCAATTTCATTGTTGTGGTTGCCTTGGGTCTTTTGGGTTTTATATTTTTGAGAAAAGACCGAATACAAGATATCTTTACAAGATGTCTTGCCATTGGATCCCGTTACGCCAATGACAGTACAAGATAGACTCTTCATATAATAGCGGGCCAAATCTTGGAGGGCTACCGTAGTATCCGAAACCAAAATAAGAGGAAAATCGGGATAGGGTTTATGATCGATTTGCCAAAAAGCGGCCGTGGCTCCGTGTTGTTTGGCCGAATCTAAAAAGGTATGTCCATCCACGCGTTGGCCGATGAGGGGAATATACAGATTGCCCGGTTGTACACGGCGTGAATCAATGGATATACCAGCAATAGAAATATCCGAATCGTCACATCCAAAAAGGGATGTGTGAAGTGCATGTGCGATGGTTTGAGCGGTTGTTTGAATCATGAATTTTACTCCTTGTGCGGCTATTATAGCACATTTTAGGAAGACCATTTCAATTTCCCATTTCATCCCATTTTTCATTGGATTTTTTTCTTTTTTGATAAAAAAAGGATACATTTTTAGGTTTTTTATCCATAAAAATCCATTTTTTGCCCATTTTCACATATTTTCCCACACTTTTCACATAAATCGCGTCTTTAGGTGTGATATACTCGATATAAGCAAGGAGTAGAAGACCTTGCCTGTGTGAATCATCGATTTGATATTCATACAATTTTCTATCCCCTTAATTTTTTGGAAGAGTCAGGCACCCCCTTAGCCTGGCTTTTCCTATTTTTAGGCGTATACTAAACATAAGGAGGAGCAACGAATATGTGTATTTTTTGCGATATTGCAGCGGGAAAGATTCCCAGTCATAAATTATATGAAGATGATACGGTCATTGCTTTCTTTGACGTCAACCCAACGAGTTATGGTCATTGTTTAGTGGTTCCCAAAGAACACACGGATTCATTCTTGGATTGCCCAGCACAAGTGCGTGACCATGTCTTTGAAGTGGCACAACAATTAGCCAACAAATTAGAGGAAAGACTCCATTGTGATGGCATCAATGTGTTGACCAATGTCCATGAAGCTGCCGGTCAAAGTGTTCATCATTTCCATGTGCATTTGATTCCAAGATATACCAAGGATGATCATCTCACGTTAGCTTTTGGTAAGATCCCACCCGTTGACTTTGATGAATTGGAACAAAAGATGAAATAAACCAAAATGGCATTTCATGAAGCGTTATTCGAAACAAGGATAACGCTTTTTTCTTTTGGGATCATCTATCTGTGGAAATATCGAGCAGGTCCCCTACAAATGCACCTAGATATCTAATAAGAAAGCCATCTCTTCCCTTTATGTAACCCGTTTGTGTAGCTTGTTGCAGAACGATTCTGCATTTCAAAAGGCTTTACGATCCCATAGAGTTATTTGTTTTCTTGGGATAGGAATCCATAGGATTGAATGATTTCAACTTTCGCATATTAGGCCATGATCGTGCGCATAATGAATGATCTTATTACAGATACAAGGATCAATGCCACAAAAAAACGGTATTGAAAAAGATGCATTTTATCCGTATGTAAAAAAGAATAATCTGGAACGAATTGGCCATGGAATCTACATCAGTGAGGATGTGTGGCCTGATAAACTTTTTATTCTTCACAAATACGCCCCCACAGCCGTTTTTTCTCATGAGGAGACATTGTATTATCACAATCTTATAGACCGTGAAAAAAGATCTACTAAATAAGGATCATTATGGAAATGACATTCCCATATAAGATGTGCAGCGAACGATTTGTGACATGGCACGAAGTCGTAGGAATATTGAGATTCAGGTATTCAATACAGCATGAAAGACATATGTCAAAAAGAAGGATAAGGATTTGAAAAATCTAATCACCCTTATTTCATGTAGACAAGATGATTAGGCAGTTTTATGGAGGTGCTGATTTCATATCACTTTTGTCAGCACAAATAACGAGCTAATTAGTTTCAATCTATACAGGTTTATTAAGATCCAAACATGACTACGCAATAATGTAAAAAATAGAGAGAAGGCACAGGTACCCTCTCTCCGGAAAAAGATTTAACTTTTTTGTTCTTCTTTGGCATTATAAACATATTTATTTCACGTAGTCAATCACTTTTTCTAAAAATATATAGCATGATGTTAAATATGAATCTTTTTCAAAATATTCTTTATGGAATACAAATCTTTCTTTAAAAAGCTTTTCCAAATCGTTATATATATGACCTTTCATGGGTTCGCTAGTACATATATAATTAAATAAAAATAAGGAAGCCACAAAATCATGGATTATTGGATTTCGCAACAACTTTTTTCTCGTTGATTTGCTGATATTTTCTATTTTACTGATTTCATGTTGCAATTCTTTCGTTGGTGCAATGATTCCTTGTTGATTTAAGTGAGTATGTTTATACGGTATACGTAACGAATTTAATAAACAATTGTTATGTGCAGCCGCATTTCTTAGGAATTTTGCAGACCAAAGCAAAGGAAGAACTTTATCACTAATTTCTGTAGGATATTTTAAATAATATAGTTGATAAAGTTTAATAAAGTCGCCAAATGACATGACCTCCACAATAGACCAAACGCTCCATTGATTTTCATATTTTTGTATTAGATCTGCACATGCAGAATCTTTTTTCTTCTGATTTATATTTTTTTTGATAAAAGGATATTTTTCAAATAGATCATTAATGATTGTAATGCCATTTTCTTTTTCATTATTTGTAACATCACGTATCAACATTGTTTTTAATGAATGCTCAGTTGATAAGGAAAGATTAATTATAAACAATCTTAAATTGGCATCTAATGTTGATAATTCAACCAAGTATGCAAAATCTAAATTAACAAATGATCCATCTTTTTTTCGTTCGAAAGACTTAGCATATGATTTCAATTTAAAATAATAAGTATTGTAAGTTAAAAATTTTTTTGCATCGTTTTCAGACATAATTTCAAATTTTATGTTCTTAGATTTTATGTGTTCGATTTGTTCATCTATAGTTATCTTCTTTTTTTCTGTCATATTACAGACCACCTCCTATTTCACACTGTTCTAAAACACAACTTTTTCAAACAAACTTAATAGAACTTTTGTTTAAGAATGACAAGCTTTTCTACTTGTAGTAAACACAGTTCAAGATGGTCCTGTTATTCAAATAGTTTTTTGCCATTGTTTGTGAATCGATTGCTTCCATTCTTCTCAGATGCTTTCATTAAATGCTTCAATCGAATATTGTCCCTTCTCATATTGAAGGATGGTCAAACGGCAATTTTCAACTTTATCATCGTTGTTTAAACATTGTTCAAAGAAAGGTTGATCAATGATGGAAAGAAAAGATAGGATGGAAAAACAATGGGTCACACATAAAATATTGGTATTGTCTTTGGCTGTATGAACAATGGTATCCATTGTCGTATGCATTTGTTTGGCGACGATATCCAAGTTATTGCCACCAATGTCTGTCCAATCTCGCAACAAGAGTTGTTGCCAAGTTTTTCCTTCTGGTTCTTTTTTCAGTTCCAATTGGCCAAAATGCATTTCTTTTAACCCCTTGGTTGGAATGATTTCCGTTTGTTGAAAAACGTTGATCAAAGAAGCCGTTTGGTAGGCTCTTGGGCTAGGGGAACAATAAATTTTTGAAAAAGGAACCGATCGTAATTGTTCACCCAATCTTTGTCCTTGTTGTAGTCCCAATGGAGTCAATGGGGTATCGGCCCATCCTTGCATCAATCGATCTACATTTGATTGAGTTTGTCCATGTCGGATCAAATAGATTTTTATCATAGTTTCACTGTATCACTTTTTCACGAAAAAAGAACCGTCCAAAAGAACGGTTCCTTGATTATTTCATCGTGCGAATGGCGTGATATCCTTGTTTAACGGCATTGATGATCTTGGTTGGACGATTGGCATCGCCAACAATGTCAAAGTCGATCTTGCCATCCAACTCTTTGATCAGTTGGTTGTTGCTTCTAAAACCAGAAGCAATGATCACAGTATCGCATGGAAGCGTATGGAGATTGGCTTGATCATCTTGATAGATGATGCCATCTTCTTTGATTTCGACCACTTTAACGCCACATACTTTTTGGATGTGTTTTTCATCGATCATTGCTCGTAAAGCTTGGTCATTGTTCTTACAATGATCGGCAATCTTTAAAATGTCTGGCAGCATTTCAACGATGGTCACATCTTCGGCTTTTTCGGCCATGAAACAAGCCGTTTCACAACCAACCAAGCCACCACCAATCACAACAACATGTTTGCCTGGTTGCACGTTTCCTTCTAAGTAGGACAAGGATTCTTTGGCATGTTCAATACCTTTGATTGGTGGCATAAAACTATGGGCACCCGTAGAAAGGATGACTTTATCATACGAATTGGCTAAAATTTCTTCGGCTGTTGCTTCTTTATGGAAAACAACTTGTACGCCTAATTTTTTCATTTGTGTTTCATAATACGTAATCAAACGAAGCACATCGTGTTTGAATGGTGCGGTTCCAGCTCCCCATAAATTACCGCCAACACGATCCTTCTTTTCCCATACTTCCACGTGATATCCGCGTCTGGCTGCGGTAATAGCTGCTTCCATGCCACCAGGACCGGCACCAACGATCAACACATTTCGATGGGTATCTTGGGTTTCTGGTAAGGCAAAGGTATCTTCTTCAAAACAAGTTGGATTGACCGAACATACAGGATGGGTACCATTAAAGGCTGAATTTAGACATTCGTTACAACCAATGCAAGGAACAATGTCTTCGATGTTTCCCTTCTTTACTTTTTCCGGCCAATACGGATCGGCAATTTCTTGATGGCCAAGGGCAATTATATCGCAAATATCATCTTCGATCATGGATGTAGCCACACTTGGATCAAATAATTTACCATGTCCCATGACAGGAATCGATACACTGGCTTTGATCTTTTTGATCATTTCGACATTATAGGCATGTTTTTGATAAACGGTTGGAATGGCTTGATACCAAGCTTCATAGACACCGCGATCACAATGTAGGATATCCACACCCGCTTCTTCAAATATCTTGGCCATTTGAATGCCTTCATCCAAGGTGCGGAATCCTTCAATGCCTTGGTCGGCCGTAAATTTAACACTGATAGGCATCTTTCCATTGGTATATTTACGAATGGCAGCAATACATTCCAATGGAAAACGCATGCGATTATCAAGGGATCCTCCATATTCATCGGTACGATGGTTCCATTGACTACTCATAAACTGATCCAATAAATAGCCACCATAGGCATGCAGTTCGACCATGTCACCACCGGCTTTATTCACTAACCAAGCTGCAAAGCCAACACGATCTGCTAGATAATGAATATCTTCCACTGACAAGACTTGGCATTTGATCATAGGTGCCCAAAATTCTTCAATTTCACTGGCCGAATACGGTGGATTGGCAGGATTGGGAACAGCCACACGACCGGCACCAGGACTTAATTGGAAACAAACCTTCGCTCCATAGGCATGGACCCGATCAACGAGCATGGCCATGCGTTCGACATGCGCTAATGAAGAAATTTCTGGGCTTGGGCGTTTGCCATCATACTTGGTACTCACTACATTCGCACCGGTCATGACCAAACCCACGCCGCCTTTGGCACGTTCTTCAAAATAACGAATAGCATTCAATGTATACGAACCATCGGCTTCGTAATTGGTATGCATCGGTGCCATCGCAAGGCGATTTTTCAGACGAAGATTGCCAATATACATAGGACTAAATAAATTTGACATACTCATTTCCTCCATCGTTTACTATATATAGATTATCATTTACTCTAGGTAAAGTAAATGATAAAACATTGCACACCTTACTAATTTTTAATATTCTTAAAGTATGAAAAACAAAACCACAAGAAAAGATATCTTACACGTTGCCTATGACTGTTTTAAAGCCAAGGGATTTGATGAAGTCAGTGTCGATGACATTTGTAAAAAGGCAGGCATCACCAAGCCCACTTTTTATAAATATATTGATTCCAAAGAATCCATTTTAACGTCTTATTATGATGAAGTCTGTCAAGATATCTATTTGCACTTTTCCAATATTGTTCAAGCCGATACCTATTATGAACAATTTCACTTATTTTATGACATGATCATCGATCGTTCCATTGAACTTGGACCAAAATTAATTGCGAAGATGTTGGACCTGAATTTGTCCAAAGATTTCAATAGTTTTGCGACCAGAGATCAACTCTCAAAAATTGTGGAAGTGTTTATTGATAAAGGAAAAAAAGCCAATGAATTCCAATCCAGTGAAGATACCAAAACACTCTATGATGCATGTAACTTTGCGTTCTTGGGTTTGGAATACAAATGGGCCGTTAAACAAGGACAATTGGATTGGAAACAAGCGTTTTATCAAATAACGGATGCGATCTTACAGGCAAATCCGGTATAAAGCGTGAAATCATGGATTGGATTGACAATGATGACTGGGATGGTAGTTGATCATTCATTTATTTATAAAAGAATGAGATTCTCTTAAACTTAAAGTATTTTTTATATTTTTGAAGTTTTAAGCTACAAAAGTGTTCATTATTTTAAAGTTTTGAATATAAATGAATCAAACAAGAGAATGGATATGGGGCTTAAGCTTATATTTGTAGCATTGACCGATGATTTGAATATCTCGATTTCAGGAGGATAAATTTATGAAGGTTTATTGCATCCTATTTGATTTGATGATGGCCATTCTTTTCTTTTTGATTGGGATATACTTTTATAAATCCAACGGAAAAGCCGCTAATTTTTTAACGGGTTACAATATGAAATCCATAGACGAACGCAAAAAATTCAATGAAGATACATTATGTAAAGACTATGGGAAAAAGATGATGTTGTGGGCTATTCCTTTTTTGATTGGAATTGGCATTGATATATACTCTCCTGGTAAAGGAGTACGTATTGCATGGATACTATGGGTAATAATGCTTATTCAATTATTGATAGAAAGACATCAACGAGAAAATTAGATTTTTGGCTATTCTTTAGATATGAAATAAGACATTTCGTTTTGAAATTGAAGAAGTGGCCAGAATGAAAGTTGGATGGTTAGGTAAAAGTAGTTTTCTGGGACTTACTTATGGTGAAGTCTATACAGTCCTGTCACTAGAAAAGGGCTGGTTAGAATCATTGACAATACAAATGAAGATTATCTCTATCCTCCAATGAAATTTGAGATTGTGGATCCAAATATGGATGGCATTCCAATAATCGACTAGTTATGTTCAAAAGCATGAAAAGTCAAGGGACACTTGATATGAATAGATGGAGTTCTGAAATCGATGGTCCTGACATTGGTAATCAGAATGCTCCTCATGTGCAAAGTATGAAACTAGAAATTTTAAATTGAATAAAGATAAAATTCAATGAATACATTTGATGGTTATAAATTATCTTGAAAAAAATCTAAGCGCAAAATACGGTATTCATAAAATCAATGGAAAACAATTTATAAGATTCTCAAATTTTGGATTTTTACGACATGCATTTTGTATTGAATATGCAGATAATATAGAACAAGTGAAACGATGGATATTTCCAGAAGATGGAGATTTATTTTATATTTCAGAAATGATTGAAAGTAACACGCTCAATTCAATGATCAAAGAAATAGAAGGTTAATATTCATTGAAATTGGAATAAGAAAATTATTGCATTTAACATAAGTTTTCAGATGACCTGATTTCCATACCTATGAAATCAAAAACGGCTATATAAATAATATAGCAAGTAAGTAAGTTTTATGCTATGATTTCAATACCTATAAAGAACGTGTTAGAGATTGGCTCGTAGCACGTACCAACCTACAGAAATGCAAGGTGGTAAAGCCAAGATGATAGGAATACTTTAAAATATGGTCCTATCATCAACGATAGGGCTTTTCTTTTTGGAGATGTTTTCAAAAAGGAGGAAATGAGAATGAAAACAATTTTGGATGCATGGAAAGAAAATCCAGGAAAAGATCTATGGTTTTATTTGGAAGATGATGAAATGATAAATCTGTTTCAAAAACAATATCTCGATCTAGCTGATCAGATAGGTGTGAAAAAGGAATTGTTGAAAAAACTAAAAAAATATCCATTATCGCATCATGTAAAGCTGGTATATAGCAGCTTGGCTGATTATACAAATTTGAACAAATCTTTAAGCTATGGAACTAAAGCTTTTCCAAATGTTGCATATATCGATTTTAAAAAGTTTATCTCGAATGAATCCTATTATTTCGTTCAAGAAAAGACTTCATTCAAAAAAAACATATCAATAACTTTTGATCGAAATCTTTATGATAAACTTTTTGATTTTTGCTTAAGAAATCAGATTGCAGAAGAAGACGCTATTATTAAAATTTTAGAAAATAGATTATCTAGATAAAAAATGACCCGTGCTATTTATTTGAAACACGGGCTTTTTCTAACTTTTCATTTATTACATCTTGTCTGATTAGATCTTTGATGTATCCGGAAACAGATTTGACAGATTCTGTTTTCAGATGACCTGATTTCCATACCTATGAAATCCATATAATAATATTATTTTTTATATACGAATCTTGACAAACGAATGAAAGGGGACAGATGGAAATGTACTATAGTAAAGAAGAGGCTGAAAAAGAATATGGTCAACTATCTGATTTTTATAAAAATGACCTGAAAAGCAAGATATGAAAGGCCGGAACCATTGGGACATTTGGTCCTACATTCTTTTCTTTCGACAAGATAAAAATCTATCAATTTTGGGAAGATTTTCCATATAATCTAACAGATGAGGAAATTTATATTTTTACGAAAGAAGATCCTACAATGGCGGCATTACATTTATGGAAGGCTATAAACAAGCGTATGGAAGCTATCCGGAAAAGACACCCGCTGATACTGGCTATGGGCAGTTATGACAATTACAGCTACTGCAAGGAGCATTGCGAAAGATGTCCATTACGCTCACAGTGCACACGGTCAAATAATGGGAGAACACTTCAGATAACAGATAAGCTGAACGAACTGCAGAGCGAAACCAAAGAAAACCTGTCAACGGAAATCGGCAAAGAACTGATGAAACAGCGCAGCATCCAGGCAGAAGAAATCTTCGGCCAGATCAAGCAGGACCAGGAATATGACAGATCATGGCGTCGAAAAGAAACCATGGTCAAATTGGAACTTCTGCTTGTGTCGATAGGCCATAATCTGCGTAAATATCATACGCACAAAATGCAGAAGCAGAAACAGCAGAAAAATTAAAATAAGAATATAGACAAAAAAATGTCAAAATTGGGCAAGTCGGGGTTTGTCAAGAAAAGTGTGTATTTAATATTTTATGATCGATTTTAATAAGTTCTCGATCTTGTTTTGAAATAATGTTTTATGCCGAGAAAACTTGTTTATAATGAGCGACCCTAAGGTATGCTTAAAACGGCCAGCTGAAAATTGAGTTTTTTGACTGGCCGTTTTTTCAGGTTCTTAGGGACGGAGGCTCATTGTAAACAAGGAAATTGGAATAAATATCATTTCAAGATTCAGTATTGTATGTACTTTTCGATACGATCCTTAAACTGATCGTTGACCAACAATTGATTCAATACCATCGACCAATTATTCAGATGTCCTTTATCCCATTTTTTCTGTAGTTCTTTCACACGTAAATAGAGCAGCTTGAATACGGCTTCATGATTTGGAAATGATCCTTTTTTCGTCACTTTTCGAAAGGAAGAATTTACCGATTCGATCGCATTCGTTGTATACATGACTTTTCGGACAGCAGATCCATAATCAAACAGCTGTTCTACATGAAGGAAATTCCTCTTCCATACTTCGATCGCTCCAGGATATTGTTTCCAGTTGTCGCAGAATGTGTCGAACGCAGTCTTAGCTGCTTTTAGTGAAGAGGCTCCATATACTTTTTTTAGATCAGCAGTGAATTTTTTGTAGTCCTTGGTTGGTACATATCGGATGGAATTGCGAATCAGATGAACGATACATCTTTGTACGACAACACCTGGGAAAATAGCTTTAGCACCGGATTCAAGACCGGATACGCCATCTATAGAAATGAAGAAGATATCTTCGACTCCTCGTGCCTTGATCTCATCAAATACCTGCATCCAGTAGTTCTTCGATTCCGTGGAATCCATCCACAAGCCAAGAATTTCCTTTTGTCCCTGCAGGTCATACCCAAGAATCACGTAAACGGCTTCTTCTTTGGCCTCATAGTCATTTCTGACAGAAACGTACATACAGTCGACAAAAACAAATGGGTAACATTTTTTGAGCGGTCTGTTCTGCCATTCTTCCACTTCCGGAAGGATAGCATTGGTTATATCCGAGATCATATCATGGGATACTTTAAAACCATAAATATCCTCGATCGTTGATGAGATATCCCGTTGTGACATTCCACGTGCATACATGGATAATACCTTTCCTTCAATATCAGAAACATCCTTTGATCGTTTGGGAACGATGACTGGTTCGAAGGATCCATCTCTGTCTCTTGGCGCATTGATTTCTACTTCTCCCATCGTAGTTTTTAAAGTTTTGGGATTGGAACCATTTCTTCGGTTCTTTGTCGATTTTGGTTCTTTTGAATTGGATTTATAACCAAGATGATTATCCATTTCCCCCTGAAGCATACCTTCGAACAATGGACCAAAGATTTCTTTGAGAGCATCCTGCATATCGGCTACAGAATCACAGTCGTATGCTTTAAGGATTTCATTGGCAATCTTGACAGCGGCGGGATTTCTTTTAATTTTACTCATTTCATTCATTTTCCTTTTTCTCCTTCTACCATAACATGAGATAGACATAATAAAAAACTGTGTTCATTAGTTAGCCGTACGCATCTAACTAACTTACACAGTTCAGATTACACTCTCGAAAAATGTCTTCACCCCCACTTCGCAATTGAAAACTGATCAACTACTCACTCTCGAATCGAAGATATTTCATCATATTTCAGGATGAATATCTTCGATTTTTTCTGAATACTTTAATAGCTATTGATTGGTGGTTGAACCATTTTTTGTATTCCAATTCTTTGTTGCCAGAGTTCTATAACTATCTCCAGACATGTCAATCAGGTAAGACATGTATGCCAGTCTGTCAATGATTGCTCCCGTTAATACCTGGTCTTTAAAAACTTCATTCCACCGATCAAATGTCAGATTGGATGTGATGATCATGGCTCCTTTTTCATTTCGGCTGGATAACAGATTGAACAATATCTCTCCTCGTTCTTGGTCGAATGTGCAGTACCCCAGCTCGTCCAGTATGACCAGGTCATAGCTTTCAAATTTTCTTTTGTACATCGTTATTTGATTTTGATTCATCGCTTCTTTC
>NZ_JAXDRQ010000037.1:0-18770 GCF_034090965.1 Absicoccus sp.
CGATACGCTTCGTGGATGGTGAGGTTTAATATCGCTTGCTTGTCGCCTTCTCTGCCCTCGACATGCGGAAGGCCAATAAAGGCGGGGACGAGTCATGGATCCTGCTGGCGATGGCTACTGGTTGTAGACGAGATTTAAGCAGAGGAATCGCAAAAGATGTTCTCTTTCCAAGATTTTCACATCATATGGCTCTTCCACATGATGAACGGTTACAGTTTGACCAACTTTGGCACCAATCAAAGTTTCTCCTAGTGGTGTTGCATTGGAAAGTTTTCCTTTTAGTGGATCGGCTTCTTGACTACCAACAATTTGGAATTCCAATTCGGTATTATCAGATAAATCTAAAATCTTGACTGTAGATCCAAATTTCACCTTTTTTTCACCGGATTCTTTTTCTACATCATTGACAATGACCGCATTTTTGATCATTGCTTCTAATTCTTGAATTCGTGCTTCGACACGAGCTTGATGATCACGAGCTGCATCATAATCCGCATTTTCGGACAAGTCACCTTGAGCACGAGCTTCTTGTAACTCGACAATGACTTCATTTCGTACATTATGAATTAAATTATTTTGTTCTGCAACTAATGCATTATAACCTTCTTGTGTTACATAATTTTTTTCTTCTGCCATGTTACCACTCCTTATTTTTTTGCACAGTGATTATATCACATATCTATTGGTTGTCCAAATTCAGGTCCAATTCTTCGACCTTTTTTTCATGCTCTTCTAATGTCTGGGAATAATAGACTTTTCCATCGCCATGGATATCGGCTACAAAATATAGATAATCGGATTTAGTCGGATGTAAGACAGCATCGATGGCATTTTCTCCTGGATTTAAGATCGGACCAATTGGTAATCCATCGTGTTCATACGTATTGTATGGTGAATCAACATCCGTATTGACTTCACAATCTTGTGCATCTTTATAATCATCGTACAATGCGTAACAAACCGTTACGCTGGATTGTAGTTTCATTTTATCATTCAATCGATTATAGAATACCCCTGCAATTTTTTTCATATCGCTTTTCGTGGCAGATTCAAATTGAACAATACTTGCTAGAGTCAAAATTTGTTGTAAAGAATAGCCACTCTTATCAATATCGGATTTGTATGTGTCATATATATCTTGAAAACGATCGAGAAATACTCGTGTAATTTCATCAATTGTCATATTTTTCGTCAACAAATACGTGTCTGGAAATAAATATCCTTCTAATTTGACTTTATAGTTGGAATTATTGAGAGTATCTACATCTAAAAATGTATACTCTTTGGCCAATTTCTTAATATAATTGATATCGTTCCATTTTTTTAATATTTCTTTGGACGTATATTTTGGATACTTTTCTGCAATCATAGCAGCAATTTCTTTGGCCCATTTTCCTTCGGGTACTGTAATTTTGATTTGTTCCTTTGTCGCATTATTGACATTGGAAATATATTTTAGAACCCCTTCTGTGCTTAGACCATTGCTAATTTCATAATCGCCCGCATAATAAGATTCTTGTGTATGTATCTTCGAATACAAATCGGCCATTCGAGCTGAGCGGATCAGCCCTTTCTTTTCAAGATTGTTTAATACATTATCATAGGATTCGCCTTCTTGGATCACAAAATCAACTTTTTTAGATCCATTACCAACGGGTGTCAATGCATAGAAGTAATAGCCGCCACATGCTACAACCATAATCAAAAGTATCAAAACAACGATGATCAGTGGTCGATGTTTATGTTTGGCTTTATGCATTCTCTTCATCCTCCACAAAGGTGTTGATGACTTCTTCTACCATATCCCATTCTTCGTCACTTTCAATGGGGAATAAATTTCCTTGGGCATCATAGCGGGATGCATAAACTTGGCCATCTTCTAGATCTGGGTCTTGAAAAACCACATATTGTTGTCCATAATCGGGCGAATCAAAAGTAAACAAGATGATCATCTTTTTTTCTTGTCCATTTTCATCTGTCACATATAAGCAATTTGAATCTAACATGATAGGGTCCTCCTTTTAAAAAAAATACGGGGATCTAAACTAACCCCCGTTACGTTGTCGATCTAAGTAACTCTGTAAAATTTCTACAGCGGCCATTTGATCAATGATTTTCTTGCGTTTTTTTCGCGAAACATCCCCTGAAATCAATAATCGCTCAGCACTCACCGTTGTCAATCGCTCATCCCACAGATGACAAGTAATGCCTTCTTTTTCCAATTCATTCGCAAAATCAATCGAAAGCTGTCCGCGCTCGCCAATATCACCATTCATATGTTTAGGCAATCCCAACACAACTTCTTTGATCTTCTCTTGATCTAATAGCTCTAAAATTTGATCAAAACAATCATCATAATCATCAGATTCAAAGCGAATGGTCTTTAGAGCTCTCGCAATAAAACGTGAAGAATCACTGACTGACACGCCACATGTTTTACTTCCTAAATCCAATCCGATAATGCGTTCCATTACTTCTCCAGATAGGCGCGCACCAATTCTTCAATGATTTCATATCGTTCAATCCGTTGAATCAAGTTACGTGCATTCTTATGTGAAGAAATATAAGCAGGATCATTACTGATCAAATAACCTGCAATTTGGTTAACAGAACTATATCCACGTTCTTCCAGCGCATCGCTGACTTCACGCAAAATGGTCTTGATGTTTTCACGACGAATTTCTTCAGTAGTGAAAGTCATTGTTTCTGTAACGTCTTTCATCATCATCACACTCCCTTAATAGATATATATAATTATACACAATATTTTTCGATAAATAAACCGGTTTACGCAATTGTCTGTAAGGTTGCTTTTACGTTTTCTAATGCCTCGGCCACTTTGCTGGCATCTTTACCTCCAGCTTGCGCCATATCAGGTTTTCCACCACCATTTCCTTGGCAGATTTGTGCAGCAGCTTTCACCAATTTTCCAGCATGTACGCCATGAGCTACGGCTTCTTTACCAGCACCGGCTACAAAGACCAATTTTCCATGATTTTCATTCACAAAGAAACATACCACTTTTTCATCTTGTGCCTTGGTATTGGATACAATATCTTTTAATGCTTTGGCATCCATATTTTCTACTTGTTTGATCAAAACATGGATCGATCCCCAATCTTCAATGTCATTGGCCCAATCTTTGGCTTTTAAAGCAAACATTTGATTCTGCAAATTCGCAATTTCTTTTTGGAGTTCTTTCATTTGCTCATAGCTCTGTGCCACTTTATGATCGATATTCTTAATGGTCTTTTGTTTGGCACTGGATGCAATATGTTCCAACATGCGATGTTCTTGGGCAAATTCATTGTATGCAGCCAATTTGGTCTTAGCCGTGATCCGTCGAACATCCGATCCAATGGATTCTTCACTCACAATCTTGCATACACCAATTTCGGATGTATTGTGAACATGACAACCCGCACAGAATTCTTTGGATACATCTCCCATCGTTACAACGCGTACACGATCACCATATTTTTCGTTGAACAAAGCCATTGCACCGGATTTTTTGGCTTCGTCAATATCCATGATTTCTTTGGTTACTGGATATCCAGCCGCGATATATTCATTCACAAGATCTTCAACTTTAGCCAATTGTTCGTCACTTACTTTTTCATAGTGATTAAAATCAAAACGTAAATAATCGGCACAATTGTAGGATCCAGCCTGATGAATATGTGAACCAACCACTTTTTGTAAAGCAGCCTGCAATAAATGGGTTGCCGAATGATTGGCCGTTGTATTTAACCGTTGTTCCTCATTGATTTGACAAGTCACCGTATCGCCGATCATCAATTGGCCCGCATTGATCTTAATTGTATGCAACGGTTGTTTATTTGGCGCTTTTTGTACATCGGTTACATCCAATTCTACACCATCACCTGTCATCGTACCGGTATCTGCTGCTTGTCCTCCGCTTTCGGCATAGAAAACCGTCTGATCCAAGATGACTTGTCCATCATCGCTCAGTGTATCCACTGCTTCACCATCTTTAAATAAACCAATCACTTTAGCTTCGCAAGTATATTGATCATAACCAATAAATGTACTTGGTTGCGTGAAAGCCATCAAAGCTTCGTGTTGTTCCCCAAAGGATTCCTTTGTATTTCGTGCATTTCGAGCACGTTCTTTTTGTTTGTTCATTTCAATATCAAACTCTTCACGATCCACCGATACATTGGATTCTTGGGCAATTTCTTGCGTTAATTCAAATGGGAATCCATAGGTATCGTAGAGTTTGAATACGATCTTTCCTGGTAAATGACCATCGCATTTTTGAATTTCAGCATCCAATAATGCTTGTCCGTTTTTCAACGTTTTCTTAAATGTCTTTTCTTCGACTTCAATCAATTTTTGATTGTAGGCAACATGTTCTTGCAAATATGGATAGAAATCTTGCATGGTATCGGCCACCACAGGCACTAATTTATATAAGAATGGTTCGTCCAGTCCTAATTTCAAACCATAACGAACGGCTCTCCGTAATACACGACGCAATACATAGCCACGACCAGAATTGGAGAAGTTAGCCCCATCGCTCATCGCAAAAGTAATGGTCCGAATGTGATCGGCAATGACTCGATAAGCCATTTTATATTCACCTTCATATGGATATTTCGCTAATTTTTCAGTAGCATGAATGATAGGTAAGAATAAATCGGTATCAAAATTGGTTTCTCCATCTTGGATCAGTGCAACCAATCGTTCCAGTCCCATTCCGGTATCAATGTTCTTTTGAGGTAATTCTTTATAGTCTTTTCGATCAATGGATGGATCACAATCGTATTGAGAAAATACAATATTCCATACTTCTACATATCGATCATTTTCCATTTCATCGAAAAATAATTTTTCACCTAATCCTTCTGGATCATATTTTTCACCACGGTCAAAGAAGATTTCACTATCTGGCCCTCCAGGCCCTTTACCAATTTCCCAGAAATTGTCCATGGTCCGTAACATGTGGCTTGGATCAACGCCACATTCTTTGGTCCAAACATTATAGGCATCATCATCATATGTATATACTGTGATATATAAACGATCGGTGTCAATGCCCATCCATTCTTCACTGGTTAAAAATTCCCATGCAAAGTGAATGGCTTCTGTTTTAAAGTAGTCACCAATGGAAAAGTTTCCCAACATTTCAAAAAATGTATGATGGCGAGCTGTTTTCCCTACATTTTCAATATCATTGGTACGAATGCTTTTTTGTGCATTCGCAATTCGATTGGAAGCTGGTTTTTCACTTCCATCAAAATATTTCTTTAAAGCGGCGACCCCAGCATTGATCCATAATAAAGTTGGATCATTCACGGGAATTAGACTTGCGCCGGGTTCGATCATATGACCCTGTTGTTCAAAATAATCCAAAAACATTTGTCTGACTTGGTTGCCTGTTAATTGTTTCATCTTTTCCTCCATTAAAAAACGTTCCTATTTCTAGGAACGTAAATTACGCGGTACCATCCTAGTTCATCCATGTTTGATAGATGCCCTTGATTATTCGTTAACGCCGAAATACGTTTATCTCCAAAATAGCTTCAGACCAAATTCTTTGTAAGGTTTACACCAACCACCTTATCTCTGATTTCCTAAACAAGATCCTACTTATTTTTATCATCGATAAATCAAATGAATAATATCACGAACAAAGTAAAAATTCAATAGACTATTGGATTGGATCCAATGTCAAGATTCGTGTCAGCCATTCCGCAACTTTTTCAATATTTTTACGTGCAAATTGCTCATTAAAGTCTTTTTCTGCCCATTCTATGGTAAATCCAATCAAGGTATCTGTTAGCGTTGTTAAGAAGAAGATCCGATCGTCTTCGGGTACATTCATTTCATTAAAAATTGGTGTGAAATAGTTTTCAAAGGACACCCAATAGATTTGATGCATATAGCGAAATAAATCATGTGTACTCAATGAATTAAAGATATGACGTCCAGCTAATTTCCATCTTGCCACTTTTCTTAAGATATCTTCAAGCATTTCTCGCCAATTATTCAAATTAATGTTTTGTAAATTGGTTTGATCGATCAGATATTGAAAAGTTTGTCCCAAGAGATCATAAATATCTTCAAAATGGTAATAGAAAGTATTGCGATTTATGCCACATCGAGTCACGATATCTTTTACAGTAATTTTTGTGAACTCTTTTTCCTCTAATAATTCAATTAATGAATGCATGATCGCAATTTTTGTGAAATCTGACATACGCTATCCCTCTGTCCATTATTTTAAATGATTCATTTTTAATATTCAAATGTTTACTTTTCCTGAATGTATAAGTCAATATCAACAGATCCAGAAATTCCATCAACGGATCCTTTCTGTGTATACTGCCACATCGTAAACGCTTTCTTATATGTTAGGGTATCGCTATAGGAAGCTAACCATATATCTGAATCGATCTTGTTCACCTGAATATCATTGGATAGCCAAGATGCATTCCCATACACCAATGTTTTATAACCTTTCTTTTTCAAACGAGATACAAATGCATTGGCAATCTTTGTTTTCTCCTGTTTGGTCAAATCATCGATCCGACTGGTTTGGCCTTCTAATCGTTCCATATCAAAAGCAATCGGCAGATCTAAATCATAAGCAGAAACCAAGGATAGAACATAATCGGCTTCTTCTTTCGCTTCCCCTACCGTAATGGCACTGGAAAACCAATAAACACCTACTTTTAAACCGGCTGCTTGCGCTGCTTTGATATTGGTGGCAAATGCACGATCTTCATACAAAGCCCCTTCACTAGCACCTCGATATCCACATCGAATCATCGCAAAAGTAATATCGCTTTTCTTTACGGCATCCCAATCAATAGATCCTTGATGACTGGAAACATCGATTCCTGTTTGCGTAGAATAATGATCATCACTAAATGTCATCAATCCATTTTTATATCCAAAAGCATTTAGATCATAATAAGAGCCACTTTTTTTCTTTTGTGTAGAAGAAGACATGGAAAGAATCGATAGGATCAAGCCAACTACACAAACCAGGATCATCCATAAGATCATGAGTCGTTTTCGCTGTTTTTGTTGTCTCATGCATCTATTCTAACATGTTTTAGTCGATTGGTTCTATGGAATGAATAAACATACATCGCATCGCATTCAAAACCGCAAGGATCATCACACCGACATCGGCAAAGATTGCAACCCACATATTGGTCAAACCAAATGCGCTTAGGACCAAGCATAGAACTTTGATACCAATCGCAAACCAAATATTTTCTTTTACGATTCGTAAACATTTTCGTGAAATATGAATAGCCGTCGCTAATTTTAATGGATCGTCGTCCATTAATACGACATCTGCTGCTTCAATGGCTGCATCACTTCCCATGGCTCCCATGGCTACCCCAATATCGGCTCGTGATAATACCGGTGCATCGTTGATGCCATCGCCCACAAAAGCTAAACGATCCGTTTCTTTGGCTTTATTTTGAAGTAGATCTTCCACTTTTTTTACTTTATCTTGAGGCAATAATTCACTATAGACATTTTGGATACCTACATCTTGAGCGACTCGTTGCGCGACCGATCGAGAATCTCCGGTCAACATCACAATATTGGATACACCATTTTTCCGTAATTCAGAAATCGCTTGTTTCGTATGTGGTTTCACAACATCGGAAATATGAATATGGCCGGCATATACGCCATCGATTGCAATGTGGACAATGGTTCCAGCATCCAAGCAATTTTGCCAGGAAATGCCCATTGCATCCATCATCTTGGCATTGCCAACACAAACAAGTTTCCCATTGACTATTGCTTGCATGCCTTGTCCTGCTATTTCTTTGGCATCCGAAATCGAACAAGCATCGGCTTCATTGGGATATGCCTTCTTTAGCGAATTCGCAATCGGATGGGTCGAATAACGTTCCACATGGGCAGCCATATGAAGCAATTCGTCTGCCGAAATTTTTTCTGGATGAATATTGGTCACTTCAAAAACGCCTTTGGTCAATGTACCGGTTTTATCAAATACCACTGTTTTGATTTCCGATAACAATTCTAGATAATTAGAGCCTTTGACCAGGACCCCTTCATGACTGGCCGATCCAATTCCGGCAAAGAAACTCAATGGAATACTGATAACCAATGCACAAGGACAACTAACAACTAAAAAAATCAATGCGCGATATAAGTATGTTCCCCATTGTGGTTGCGTATGCATCATACATTGAATCAGGGGTGGAATAAATGCGAGCGCAATGGCTGAATATACAACAATCGGTGTATAGATTCGAGCAAACTTCGTAATGAAATTTTCGGAATGCGATTTATGCGAACTCGCATCTTCAACCAATTCCAACACTTTGGCAACGGTCGAATCCTCAAAAGCTTTGGTCGTACGAATTCTTAATACGCCATCGGTATTGATACAACCACTAATGACTTCATCCCCTTTATGCACAGAACGAGGTATGGATTCACCGGTTAATGCAGTTGTATCCAAAGATGCATCACCATCCAAAACTACACCATCAATTGGGATTTTTTCTCCCGTTTTCACAACCAGGATCGATCCAATTTCTATTTCATCCGGATCTACTTGTTCAAGATGACCATCTCGTTCTAAGTTGGCATATTCTGGTGCAATGTCCATGAGATCCGTAATATTTTTTCGACTTTTACCAACGGCATAGGATTGAAACCATTCACCCACTTGATAAAACAACATGACTGCAATCGCTTCTGTATAGTCACCATTTTCACGAATCGCTAAAGCAATCGCACCGACTGTCGCAATGGCCATCAGAAGACATTCATCAAAAGGTTGGCGATGAATGATTCCTTTGATGGCTTTCCATAAAATGTCATATCCAATGATCAAATATGGAATCATATATAGAAGAAAACGCATCCAACCCGAAACGGGAATAAAATACAAAACAATCAGTAATCCTGTAGACAAGAGGATACGAATTAAATTTTGTTTTTGTTTCTTATTCATAAACTGACCTATAGGAAGATCTCGCAATCGTCTTCCACCCGTTTACAATTTTTTCGCACTTGTTCCATCACCGTTTTGGGTTCTACCCCCTCTTCAAATTCGACTTTCATTTTCAGCGTCATAAAGTTTACTGTGGCATCTTTGACACCTTGCGTGGCTTTTGCAGCTTGTTCCATTTTATCTGCACAATTAGCACAATCTACATCAATTTTATAACTTTTTTTCATACAAATCATCCTTTCAACGATTCAACAATCGTTTAATTGTATCTATATGATAGCATACTCTATGACGATGTCAACAAAGATAAAACAATTATTCAATCTTTTACTTGACGATAATGATAGAATGAAAAAAAGGAGATTTTTATGACTAAACCATTGCCGCATCATCATCAAGAAAACGAACAAGAAATCATTGAACATATTCCCAATCCAGAAACCATTGAAACGGTTGCTGCTGCCATGAAACAGCTCGGTGATCCCACACGATTGCGCATCTTTTGGTTTCTTTGTCATGCCCAAGAATGTGTGATCAATATTGCTGCAGCAGTCGACATGTCCAGTCCAGCTGTTTCCCATCATTTACGCTTATTAAAAGATGCCGGATTGATCACCAGTGAAAGACATGGTAAAGAAATGTATTATCAAGCAGCCGATTCTGAACTGGTAAATACACTTCATCATGTCATAGAAAAAGTAGCAAAGGTATCTTGCCCATCCCATGAAACGTAAATCATCGTAATTGGTCGTTTACGACGATCGACAAAAACACGTTTCCCTTATGCAATCGAAAAGATTCAAATTTCAATCTGTATTTAATTTTTTCTTTATTTCTTTCATCAGATCCGCATAACAAACGATATTTGAAATCTCAAGATTTTCTGCCACCGTTGTAACTATAGGTTTTGAAATATGTGAGACAGTAAGTATTTTGTCATCTAAAAAAGCATGTTCTATATCACCGAAATATTGAATGGAACCATTGGACATGATCATCACATCAGAGAAATTTTTCAGCAACGAAATCAATATATGTGAGATAAATAATACGGTGGTTCCCTTTTCTTTGAGCCAATTTAAGATATTCACGATTCGTTTTTTTCCTAATAAATCTTGTGTTCCCGTGATTTCATCGAAAACGATAATTTGAGTATTTCGTAGCAATGCTGACGCAATATTGATGAACTTACGCTCTGAATACGATAAATCGAAATAGTTTAATAAACTTACTCCTTCTTTTACTGTTCTAGATACATCATCAGGGATAGAATCTTCATAAACAAAGTTCAAAGAGAATTGAAATGACGGTTGAATTGCGTTACATTGATTAAAGTATTTCATCACAACAAAATTATACCAAAAAGGCCGATGGCAATGAGCGTAGCTATTCAACCATCGGTCCCTTTTTAATAGACTAATCAACGATCACTCAGTATAGCACCCTAATTATTTAAACTATATTTCTTAACGAATTATTATTCATATGTAATATGATAGTTAAGATATTAAGCGAATTCTGATTTGATTGAATATCCTTATTTTCTAAATTCGAATCCATATGTCTATTCATCTATATCCGCAATATATGGAATAGAAGGTGCCGCCCCTTTTTTACTGATTGCCATCGAGGAAGCTCTTGAAGCAATATCCATCGAAATTTTTATCGTTTTTCCTTTTACGATAGAGGCAACAAAGAAACCAATAAATGTGTCTCCAGCACCTGTTGTATCCACAACCGGAGCTCTATATGCTTTTTGCCGATAAATCCTTTCACCATGGATATATACAGATCCTGTTTCGCCCAGGGTCAAAATTATGTGTTTGTTTGAAAAACGTCTCGCTAAACCTTCGATGAGTTGTGAAATATTTTCTGGATCGATGTTTAATAAAGCACTTGCCTCGTGCTCATTTAAGATTAAGTAATCGACAAAATCAAAATTCACTTGTTTGGCATCTTCATTCATCGGTGCTGGATTATAGATGACGATCATTCCCTTTTCATGAGCTTGCTCAATGATTTTAGAAACATCATTGATCTCATTTTGTAAAACAATGAAATCTCCTGCCTGATATGTATGCAAGATCTTGTCAAAATAGAAGGCAGGAATAGCACGGTTTGCCCCACCATATAGAAGAATGCAATTATCATGACTATGATCGATTTGAATGATCGCATGGCCCGTTTTTACGTCTGGATTTATATAAATAAGACTTGTATCAATACCTTCGTTGCTCAAATAATCCAGCAAGAAACTACCATCTTTGCCAACCGATCCGGCATGTGCCACATTCACGCCTGCTCTTTTTAATGCAACGGTTTGATTTAAACCTTTACCTCCAACAAATTGTTGCATTGATTTTGAAGCTATTGTTTCTCCTTTTTTAACAAAGTTATCCACCTCATACACATAGTCGATGTTTAAAGATCCGAAATTTAACACTTTCATATTCATTCCACTTTCAATGTTTTAAATATATATTCTTTATATTTTTCGGGATAAAGCTTACTGCAAACATAGATATTTGGCTCTTTGCCCGAGAAAAAATTACTGTCCACCAATACCGAACCATAGCTTGGTCCAGGTGTCGTATCAACTTGACAATAGTATTTCTTACAATCCTTGATACACTCCGGATACAAGGCTGCTGCCATCGCCGATGGATCTGCCATATCCAGATACGTATCACCGAAACGATCCACATTCATTTCCATTAATACTCGATTGCAATCGATGGCAAACTTACCTAAATCTCCACTTTCACGAATCCGTTTAATTTCAGGTGGGGTCAACATACATTCATCCAAACAGGCATCCCAACCTACAAAGATGACATTTTCCAATCCGGCTTCAACCACAATTCTTGCGGCTTCTGCATCTTGCCATACGTTAAATTCCGCTACGGGAGTAACATTACCAACTCCTAATCCTGCAGATCCCATAACGACGATCTTACCCGCTTTTTTCATAATTTCAGGTGCCAATTTGATGGCTAAAGCAATATTCGTCAAAGGACCTAAAGTAATGATATCAATTGCACCATCCTCACTCGCGTCCAAAGCTTCAAGAATTTTTAATACTGCATGCCCTTCGCTTTTCTTTAAATAATGAGGAACTAACCCAATATCTCCCATTCCATCCTTTCCGTGTGTTTCATGTGCATAGATCAATTTTTGAAGCAACATTGTCTCACAACCACGATATACCGGCGGTGTATATGTGTTGGCTACCTCAATGGTCGTTAACGTGTTTTTAATTGCCTGATCAACATCTACATTTCCGGAAACCGTCGAAAAAAAGAGAATCTCGTAGTTCTTATCATTCAAGGCCATCGCAATGGCCATGGCATCATCGGATCCACAATCCGTATCAATAATTATTTTTCTTTTCATATCTTTACCCTCTATTCCTTCACAGGCTCTTTCTCTTTCGTCGTAAATTTCAAAATCGCTGCCGCCAGAATACAAACAGCAAGCATGATCAAAGCAAATGCTGCCATCAAAAAAAGCCATAGCATAGGAAAGACTGCTGGTCAAAACGACACCGGACTTACTGTCGTTCCAATACCAAATCATGCTTGTCTAAAAGTCAATGATTCTTCCTAATTTTTCTTAAATACGCCACTCAACATGGTTGGACACATAGCATCTTGTGTACCAAAAGCAATTCCACCTATAAACGATAGTATCATATCTATAGTATCGTTTGCGAATAAAGGTGTACCGGCTAAGAAAATAGCGGTAAAAAGTGTGCCAAGGGTCAACACTTTGGAAGAAGCACTCTTCCACCACCAAACCCGTGATATTCATCGTCAAAATACGTTCAAGAGCAAAAGCTAATAAACCGACTGTTTCAATCGTCTGACCATACAATTTTGAAAATTGAGGCAAATTACTACCAATAATAACATATGAGGCTCTTGCCAAAAAATACATGTAAAATTTATATCGATCCTGATTGCACCTAGTTGCTTAATACATATTTCACAGATGCTGTTGTCTAGATCATTGCACCCCTTTCTTATTGTCCATATCTTGAATCCATCGCATCTATCTAAAATCATTAATAATTGGATATTGATTGTTCCTTTATAAACATGAAAAAAAGATCTCTACATTTGAGATCTTGATGAATATATTCTATTATATACAAAAAAAGCCTTAAAAGGCTTTCTAGACAATGGTGCGGGTGACAGGACTCGAACCTGCACGCGTAAGCAATAGATCCTAAGTCTATCGTGTCTGCCAGTTTCACCACACCCGCATGCTTATACAGTATATCCTATTCAAATATAAAAGGCAAGTAAAAAATAGGTCAATGACCTATTTCTTATAAATCTTTGCAATCTTCGATCCGGCGTTTCACACCATTTAAAATGACATAGCCTTGTTCCGGCTCATCATGCACAATATAGCGTTCTCCTTGTTCCTTGTGGTCATGTTCATATTGTGTTTCACAAGTGATATCTTGTTTCGGCTTTAGTGCAGATTTTGATTTATTCATTTGTGCTTTCACAATGCCATAAATAACAAACATCAGGAATAAACCAATACAAATAGCGAACATCATGATCGTGTTCCCTCTTTTACACCTTCAATCAAACCAACAAGATTTTGTATCTCAGAAGGGATGATGATCTTTGTTGCTTGTCCATTAGCCATTTTTGCTAAAGTATCCAGACTTTTTAACTTGATGACCGCGTCATCAGCACCCGCTTCTTTAATTTTCTTGATAGATTCAGCCGTTGCTTCTTGCACCTTCCGAATAGCCTCTGCCCGACCTTCTGCTTCTTTGATTTCTTTTTCTTTCTCAGCTTCAGCACGAAGGATCATTGCTTGTTTTTCCGCTTCTGCATTTAATAAGGCGGATTGATTATGACCTTCCGCTTCCAAGATCATCGATTGTTTTTCTCCTTCTGCCGTTAAGATGGCCGCTCTTTTTTCACGTTCAGCCTTCATTTGTTTTTCCATCGCTTCTCGAATGGCCGTTGGTGGCTGAATATTTTTCAATTCTACACGTGTTACTTTGATTCCCCAAGGATCCGTAGCCAAATCTATGATTTGCAGCATCTGCGAATTGATGGCTTCTCGGCTTGTCAAGGTTGCATCCAATTCCATATCACCGATGATATTCCGTAAAGTTGTAGCTGTTAAATTTTCCATGGCCATGATCGGATTTTCTACACCATAAGCATACAATTGTGGATTGGTAATCTTGAAATATACAACACTATCGATTTGCATCGTAACATTGTCTTTTGTGATCACTGGTTGTGGTGCAAAATCAGCAACTTGCTCTTTTAATAACACTTTTCGAGCTACCTGATCGATAAAGGGAACCTTAAGATGAGGTCCTGAATCCCATGTTGTATAATAGCGTCCCAATCGCTGGATTACATAAGAACTTCCTTGTGGCACAACACGTATCATAAGTAACATTAGGAAAATCAAGATAAGTAAAATGAATATAAAAAACATACCCTTCTCCTTTAAGCTTTGCTTATATAATACAAATATGATAACAAAAATTGTACACAAATATCTAGAATTTATTTAAAAAGGTAAAATTCGCTTGATTTCAACAAATTCATATTTGATTCCATAAAAAAACGCAGATCTCTCTGCGTGAAAAAATCCAACTTAAAGAAAATTTAATGTAAAACGGTTGGTTTATGAAAAGACTCTAACTCATCTTGGATATATTTTTCCAGTTTCTCTAAAAATTCATCCGTAATTTCAAAACCATCAATTTCCGCAGGTAATTGCAAATGATTACGAACAAAATGAACCTGAGGAACCTCAGACATATTCTGATTTCCCATTTCCTTATCAACTTCTTTTAATTTTTCAAGAATTGGTTCTGCCAATTCTTTCATCAATTCATCCTCTGTCATATTTTTATTATAGTTTTTATCCGCAATTCATGCAAGCTATACACATTAAGCCAATTGATAATCTTGCCTTTCAATAAATTCCTGTCTTTTGGATTCATTCCAATATTGGACCGGTTGATAATATCCAGCCATGCGTGCCCATACTTCTACTTTTTCATTACATACTGGACAAAGCGTATGGGATCCTGGAATGTATCCATCCTTGTTGCAGATTGAATAAGTCGGTGAAATGGTCAAATAAGGAATCTGAAAGTGATGAATGATTTGATCAACAAGATGCATACAATCTTGCCAATGGACAATTCGCGAAGGAATATATACATGGAAAGCAGCACCACCTGTAAATAATGGCAAAAATTGTTGTTGGATCGTTAATGCTTCAAATACATCATCGGTATAGTTCACCGGTAGATGGGAAGAATTTGTATAATAACTTTTCGCATGTTCTGGCAACCATGTCCGATCTTTTTGCACCAATTCATAGGAGACTCGTTCTCCTGGAGTAGCCTCTAGGTTAAAAAAGGAATGATATTTTTCTTGATACTGATACAAACGATTTCTCATATGTGTCAATACCTTCACGACAAAATCTTGGGCTTGTTCCTTTCCTAAATCGGAATGGATCCAATTGGCCATTTCACAGGCCTCATTCATACCGATGACACCAAAAGTGCCAAAACAACGATCAAAAGATTTTAGATAATGTCGGGTATATGGATATAAACCCGCTTGTAAAAATTGATTCAGTATTTGTCTTTTTACATCCAATGTACGAGCAACTAGATCCATTAATTTATCTAGTTTTTCAAAAAAATCCGATTCATTCTTGGATCGATGAGCCAGTCGTGGCATATTGATGGTCACCATACCAATGGATCCTTGATTTTCTCCATATCCAAAAAAACCACTTGGCTTTTCATACAATGTATGATAATTATTCATCTTTTCTCGTGCATAACGAGAATGATGTGCAAAATAGGGGCTACCATATTTGGCAGCGACTTCAAACAACAATGCATTTAAAGTATCATTTTGCCAATCAAAATCATCTTGAATATTGATGGTTGGGATTGGAAAAGGAAAACTACGACCTGATTGATCAGCTTCCAATAGCGTTTTAAAAAAAGCTTTTTGGATCATTTTCATTTCATCAAGGCAATCTCCATAAACAAAATCTTGTTGAACACCACCAATAAAAACAGTTTGATTCTTTAAGTCTTCAGGGACGGTCCAATCAAATGAAATGGTCGAAAATGGTGCTTGAGAACCCCATCGAGCTGGAATATTGACTCCATAAATAAAGGTTTCAATACATTGTTGCGTACTTTTTTCATCCAACTGATCGACTTTCACAAATGGTGCTAAATACGTATCAAAACTTGGTATACATTGGGCACCTGCCCATTCGTTTTGAAGGATACCTAAAAAATTGATCAATTGATTACAAGCTGAAAATAAATGTTTTGGCGGTCGTGAATGAACATTATGATCCAGTCCACTTAAACCATGTTCCAATAAAGGGCGAATGGACCATCCACAACTATCTCCCGTCAACATATCCAAATCATGAATATATATGTCACCTTTTTCATGGGCTTCTACAATTTGTTCATCATAGATAAAATGTGTCCAATAGTTTTTGGTGATGGCACCCGAGTTTGAAAGAATCAATCCACCAATGGAATACGTCGATAATCGATCATCATTGGGCAATGATTTATCAACATGAAGATAGGCATCCATGATCTTCTTATGGACTTGTGATACTTTTTGAAATTCTCTTACATTTTCACGCTGTTTTCGATAAAGGATATAAGCCTTCGCCACATCCGCATAACCAGTTACCGATAAAACATATTCAACACAATCTTGAATTTGTTCTACAGGAATCTTTCCATCTTGGATATCATCTGAGAATTCACTCGTTACACGTAGACTTAATAATTCAATAACAGAATCATCGGTTTCTTTGTTTAACGAGGCAAAAGCTTTTTGAATCGCTGCTTCGATTTTATGAATATCGAAGGCAACCACACTATTATCACGTTTAATAACTTGTATCATTCAGCTTGAACCTCCACTTCTAGATTTTCATCACGAAAAATTTGAGAAATTTTATTGATCTGTGTTGGATCAAAATTATGTAGTTGTTTGCTAAGCGTTGGTAAACTTTCGATATTGGTATGAAGAATAATTTTTTTCATGCCCGAAAGCCATTTCGCCAATGATTTTAGCGAAGCCATCGTATGATATTCTTGATTTAAATACAATTCAATTTGGTAAGGAATCGTCTCTTTCTTTAAGATATTTAAGGTTTTTTCAATGGGATGTATATCAAAATGCGCCATCCCAATGGATTTCGCATATTGACCTGGACTATTTTTTATATCTAGACTCACAAAATCAACGTATTTTTTTTGTATCAATGTTTCCAATTGATCGGGAAAGGATCCATTTGTAGTCACTTTGATGTAATATCCCATTTGTTTGATCAATGTAACAAAATCAAATAAACGAGGATCCATCAAAGGTTCACCACCTTCGATACAGACAGCCTCTAATACATCTGATCGCTTTTCTAAGTATTCGATGATTTCTTGTCGAGGTAATTCTTTCATCCCTTCTTGGATAAAGATCAATTCTGGGTATCGGTCAAATGGGCAGCGAAAATTGCTACCGGCCGTATATAAAACAGTGCTTATTTTATGTGGATAATGAGTCAATGAAACTTTCTGCCAATGAAAAAAAGGTAATTGAGAGGAAATGGATTCTGCATATTCTTTTGCGTTATTGGCTATCCGATTATATGATGGTAAAAATTGTCGAAACGCAACATCATCAACACCTTGAATCAAATGTTGCCACCAATCTCTTCGAATAGAATATACCTTTGCCATGGATTGTTTCGCAAAATCCGAAGTATATAATTCTTTATTTCGTTTATCCACTTTCGATGATTGCACTATAATAAATCCCTGTTGTTCTAAATGTTTTACACTTTTCGATATGGTTCCCTTATCGTAAACACCCATTTGTGAGATTTCACGCATAGAAATGCCTTCATTTTCATAAATCATGATCAAGATTGGTAATTGCGCATAAGTCAAATGTAAATCTTGTAAATTTCGATCATAATATTTTTGTGTGCTACGATACATGACACTGATGTTCATTAATAAATTTGTTTGTTGATCCATAGTTGAATTTTACCATATAAAAAGATGGATATGACATATCCATCTGAAATCAATTACTTTTCTTTCGCATCAAAATGCTCATCACGAACAACGACATCGTGAGCTCCACCTTCTACGATACTTGTTTGAGAAACCAACGTGATTTTTGCATTTTTTTGTAGTTCTGGAATGGTTAAACATCCACAGTTGCACATCGTATGACGAACTTTTGATAGAGTGATCCGTACATTATCTTTCAAAGAGCCGGCATATGGAATATAAGAATCAACACCTTCCACAAAAGCCATTTTCTTATCTCCACCCATATCATAGCGTTGCCAGTTTCGGGCACGAGCCGAACCTTCACCCCAATATTCTTTCATATAGTTTCCGTTGACCGTAACCAACTTATTTGGAGCTTCATCAAAACGAGCAAAATAACGACCTAACATGACAAAATCTGCACCAAATGCTAAGGCCAACGTGATGTGATAATCATAAACAATACCTCCATCACTGCAAATTGGTACATAAATTCCTGTTTCTTCAAAATATTTATCACGAGCACGAGCAACATCTAAAGTGGCCGTTGCCTGTCCTCGACCAATTCCTTTTTGTTCACGTGTGATACAGATGGAACCACCGCCAATACCAATTTTGACAAAATCAGCACCAGCTTCTGCTAAGAATCGGAATCCTTCTTCATCGACAACATTTCCC